>JBGSZV010000173.1:0-12145 GCA_041750235.1 Phycisphaerales bacterium | reverse complement strand
CTGATCGGCGTGGTGGTGGCGCAGAACCTGGCGGCGGTGGAGCAGCGGCGCGAGGATCGGCGGGCGCATGCGGAGCTGCGGGCGACGATCGTGCAGTTGCGCAACCGCGGCAAGGCGCTGGAGGATTCGGTCGCGCACCTTGAAGCAATGGTGATGACCGATCCGCTGACGAAGCTGGCGAATCGGCGGCACATCGAGCAGCGGCTGCCGCAGATGTTCGCGGAGGCCGTGCGGTACGGGCATGATCTGTCGGCGATGATGATCGACCTTGACGGGTTCAAGCAGATCAATGACACATTGGGGCATGGTCGCGGCGATGAGATCCTGCGGATGACGGGTCGGATCATCGCGGAGAGCGTGCGGCAATCGGACCTCGCGGCGCGGTACGGCGGTGATGAGTTCCTGGTGCTGATGCCGCAAACGGGGAGCGAGACGGCGGCGCAGGTGGCGGAACGGCTGGCGAGCGTGTTCCATCGTCAGGCGGCGCTGAGCGCGAAGGGGGCGGTGCGGGTGGGGATGTCGATCGGGATCGCATGCCTGGGTGTGAGCAAGCCGATTCACGGGAGTGATTTGCTTGCGCATGCGGACAACGCGCTGTATGCGGCGAAGCAGGCGGGGAAGAGCCGTACGATGGTGTGCGGGCCGGATGGGGTGAACGCGGAAGCCGCGTGAGCCGCTGTGCGGCAAAGCGAAAAACGAAAATACAAACCACGGAGACTCGGAGTCACGGAGGGCTCGTGGTGTGTGTTAGATTCCACAGCCAAAGTTTGCGAGGAGGACGGAGAGGTCGGAACCGTTGTACACGGACTGGCTTTGAACCAACGTCAGGTGCTCAATGTGCTCAGTCGCACTCAGACAATTTGCTTTATTAGTCCGACGAACGACTGCCAGCCGAGCACAATCGTAATGACAGTTCCAAGAAAGCTCAGCAAAGAAACTACAAGGCGAAGTCCTGCGAATAGGCGCCCCGCTACGATTGAGTGACTCTGGGCAGATGATATCAACCCAGATTCTGTCAATATGACTAGTGGAAGCTCAAGAATCCCAGATACTCCGCTGCAAAAGAGTACCAGGGGATTAAACTGACGATTAACCGCATTGGAGATGTCGTCGCTCATTCTGCCGATCACGCGACGAACGGTGTCTTCTACGAGCTGAGCGAAACCTTTCGCAGTTTCACTGACAGAACCTCGGATGTCGTAGTAGTCACGCTTGATAGCCGACACGCCCTGAAGAATTACGGGAACGTTGGAGTGATAGGCACTCTCAAAGGGCATCCTAATGCTTACGGTTCCATCGTTTCCGAGCAGTTCCTGCATACGATTAGCGTCATGCATCATGTCGGCATACAGCCGAGAGTCTTGAGCTCTGCCTTTGTACCATTCAAGAAAATTGTTTAGGTACTTCGAAGCGAACTCATGGCTCCGCCGCAATCTGCGCACTTTCGCAAACTCACGAATAAAGCCGATCAGTAACAGTATTGCCACAATAGACATCGCAATCCAGCTGGACATGCCAACCTCAGCAATCTATGCGACCGAGCATTAAGCAATTAGCAATGCCACAGGATACCCGATCGGTTTCGTGTCCAAGCCGACCACGGGCCCCTCGCGAGGCGCGAGGCGGCCCATGGCTACCTTCGTCGGCCCCGATGGGGCCTTGGCGGTGGGGGGCGCGGGGTGTGCATTGAAGCCGGGTCGGCACGATCCGGCTCGCGATGGTGGGCGGCGGTAGAGTTTGGGGATGAAGCGGGGTGTGGTGCGGGTGATGGGGAGCAGCACACGGTTCTCGTTGTAAGAAATCGGCCGAGGGCGACTGAGGGGACGCGGTGGCAGGATCAGTCACTCCAATTCCGAGTAGTCGGGCGTACCGCATTTGCAGGCGCGGGTTTGTTCGACGCCTTGTGCTGCTCATTGGCGTGAGCATGGGTGTTGGTGTGCTGTGCACTGTGCTGGCGATCGCGATAAGCGCCTGCTATTCGACCCCAGCACTGGCTGGAACCTGGCCTGTGCGACAGGTGGGTATGCAGCTTCTCAAGACCCGAGCGTTTGTGTGGCAGGGTGCGGGCATCACGGTTGTTGCGCGCGAGGAACCGCTTTGGAAGCGGCCAGACGTTGCCGAGTTGCCGCAACTTCCAATGGATATCCGCTGGAGTGAGATTCTGGCGGACACTGATAAATCAGGACTGTTGTCTCGAGAAGTTGCCGTTGGATGGCCCCTTCGAGCGGGCAAGGTACGGTGGGACCGCGTTCCTGCGGCACTGCCGCAACCGATCGGCCCGAGCATCACGACAAGCGCGCGGCCCATGATCATCTGGGCCCACAGGCACGGCATTACTGTTCAAAGACGTGTTCCACTTCAGCCCATATGGATCGGCCTTTGTTTGAACTGGCTCTTCTACTCCGGCATCGTGTTCGCAGGCATGTTCATCCCGATTCAGTTGCGTGAGCTCGCGCGGGTCAGGCACCGGAGATCGCGTGGGAGTTGCGTGCGGTGCGGATATGAGGTTGCGGGGATTGCGGGGGTGTGTCCGGAGTGTGGGGTTGAGGTCGCCGCGTTGCGGCGGCGGGGTTGATTGTGTCCTTTCAGGACGCGAGGGGTGTGGCGGTGCGCGTTCCGGGGGCGTTGCCCCCGGCTATGGGATTGGGGCCCCTTCGGGGCGTGGGTGAGAGCATGGAAGGTGGCGAGAATTCAAGCCGGGTCGGCACGGCCCGGCTCGCGATGAGTTTCTTCGGACGGTGGCGTTGATGTTCGCCACGCCGACCCCGCTGGGGTCGAATGGTTCTTAATGGTGCGTTGTCCGGACGTGTCGTCGCACGCCTGCGGCGTGGACTTCACATCCGGCTACTCAAGATGACCCCTCCGGGGTCAGGGTTCTCCGATCAATCGGCTCGGGACAATCCGCGCGCACCGGGGTCCTCTCTCATTGAATAGGAGAGGGGTCAGAGTCGCTTGGAGGTGGCGCGGCGCATCTCGCGGTCGGACTCGCGTTTCTTGATGTCCTGGCGTTTGTCGTGCTGGGCTTTGCCGCGGCCGAGGCCGATGAGGAGCTTGGCTTTGCCGTCTTTGAAGTAGATTTTGAGGGGGACGATGGTGACGCCTTTGACGGCGCTGGCTTTGGCGAGTTTGCGGATCTCGCGCTTGTGGGCCAGGAGGGCGCGGCCGCGGGTGGGGTTGTGCTGGCGGGCGCCGCGGCCGGCGGCGGAGTATTCGTCGATGTGGACGCTGTGGAGTTCGAGGCCGATGGGGTTGTCGTGGGCGCGGACGTAGCCTTCGGCGAGCGAGATGCGGCCGGCGCGGACGGATTTCACTTCGGTGCCGACCAGGCGGATGCCGACTTCGAGGGTGTCCTCGATGAAGTAGTCGTGGCGCGCGCGGCGGTTGACGATCTCGGGGGTGGCGGGTTGTTTGGGCTTGCCGGCCATGGGTGGGAGGGAGTGTAGGACGGGAAAGACATTCACCACGGAGGGCACGGAGGGGCACGGAGGGATTCAGAGTTCAAAGTTCAAAGTTCAAAGGGCTTGGGGTGGGGATGGGTAGAATGTTGTTTGTGTTGGATGGTGTGGCGAGTTTCTCGAAGAAACGGAGTTGTGACCCATGGCGGCGAAGAAGAGCTCGAAGTCGGCGGCGGGGTTGACGGGGATGGCTGGCGGCGGCGCGGGCGCGGGGGGGAAGAAGGCTTCGATGTTTGCGAAGGAATCGGAGTCGCCGGACCACAAGAAGGGGAAGGCGGGTCGGGTGAGTTCGGCGAAGGTGAACCCGGTGGTGAAGGCGCAGTCGGCGGCGCGGAAGGGCGGGACTTCGGCGGCGCGGGATCAGCACAGCCGTTCGAGCGCGGCGGCGAGCGGGAAGAAGGGGAAGTAGGCGGGGGGCCAGTGGGGAGTGGGCAGGTGGGTAGTGGGGTGGGCGATGCGAGCGGGTGGAGCTTTGAGGATCTCGCACGCTCGCTCGGCCGGCGCTGAACTCGGACGGATTGTTTGTCTGTTGCGGGCATAACTTCGGTTTGCGATTCTGTTGGCATGCCACACCGCACTCGAAGGCCGGCGCGAACACGCGAAGTCTGGGTGTTCAATGGTTCAGGCGCTTTCTTCCCCTGTGCCATTTTCAGCGATGTGCACCGCGCGGAGCGTTGGATCAGGAAACATGAAGTCGCCGGGATACTGTCGAGGTTGTTCATTGATGATCCGGCTTGGGATCGTGCAGTGCGGCTGGGTGATTTCCAGCCGATGCTGCCTCTTGACTTTGACGCACGAACGCGAAGCACCTACGTCTCGGATGAGATCACGTTCTACTACCGGATGAATCCTTTTGACATGCGCTTCCGCAGCTTCATGCCGCTTTCCATGCGTCGTTCGGCTGCAACCCAAGCGGCGAAAAAGAAGGGCCGCACACCACCGGTCCGGGCTATCAGCCTGTGGATGTTCAATGGCGTCCGATCCCGAGTTCCATCGGGCGTGTTCTCAAGCCTCAAGCGCGCCGAGCGTTGGATTCATGAGCATGAACTGCCGGGGACATTGACCGAGATGTATCTGGACGATCCGGCATATGACCGGGCAGTGAGACTTGGGCGATTCGTGCCGAAGCGCCAGAGCGAACACACGCCTCTTCTGAAGCAACACTTCAGCTCACCCGACATGCACTACCACTATTACCTGGATTCTCTCGATCCACCCTGACCGTCAACGCGACATTGAGTTCTTGTTCGTCTGCGTCCGCCAGATTTGAAACCGGGTCGGCACGACCCGGCTCGCGTAGTGGTGGCGTGGTTGTGCGAGCGCTGAGATGGTCCGCATATTCAAGCCTGAAACAGGCTTGACCATGGCACACATGAAAATGCTTCCGCGCTTACAGACGTTCGGTGGCGAGGCTGGCGAGTTGGCTGCGTTCGCTCTTGGCCAAGGTGATGTGGCCGACGACGCCCAGGCCCTTCATCTTTTCGACGGCGTAGGTGAGGCCGTTGGATGAGGCGTCGAGGTAGGGGTTGTCGATCTGCTCGATGTCGCCGGTGAGGATGATCTTGGTGCCTTCGCCGACGCGGGAGATGATCGTCTTGATCTCGTGGGGGGTGAGGTTCTGGGCCTCGTCCACGATGATGAACTGGTGCGGGATGGAGCGGCCGCGGATGTAGGTGAGGGGCTCGAGGACGAGACGGCCGTCGGCGACGAGCTTCTGGATGCGCTGCTCGGCGGAGTGGCTCTCGGCCTGCTGCATGTGGCTGCCGCGGGTGCTGAGGAGGTAGGCGAGGTTGTCGAAGATGGGCTGCATCCAGGCAGTGAGCTTTTCGTCTTTGTCGCCGGGGAGGTAACCGATGTCGCGGCCGAGGGGCATGATGGGGCGCGCGACCAAGAGCTTTTCGTAGCGCTCGTCATTGAAGACCTTGGCCATGCCGGCGGCGACGGCCAGGAGGGTTTTGCCGGTGCCGGCGGAGCCGATGAGCGTGACGAGGCGGACTTCGTCGTTGAGCAGGAGATCCAAGGCCATCGACTGCTGGACGTTGCGCGCCATGATGCCGAAGACGGGCTTGCGCGGCTGGGTGACGGGGATGAGGTGGGCGGTGTCGGCGAGGCGGCGGGCAAGGCCGGTGTGATTCTCGTCGGCTTCGTCGATCAAGAGGACGAACTGGTTGGGGACGAGTTCGCGTCCGGCGGGGTTGCCTTCTTCGGCGATCGCGGCCAAGGCCTTGGCGAGTGATTCGACGGGGAGCATGCGCTCGGCGTAGAGCTCTTCGAGGAGTTCGCCGGGGACCTTCAGGGTGATGTAGCCGGAGTAGAGCTTGTCGACGTCGATCTTCTGGTTTTCAAAGTCCTCGGTGTGGATGCCGAGTGCGTCGGACTTGATGCGCGCGTTCATGTCCTTGGACACGAAGGTGACGCGGGTGCCGTTCTCTTTGAGTCCCCAGGCGACGGAGATGATGCGGTTGTCGGGCTTGTCTTCGCGGAGGGCATCGGGGCGCGTGTGGGGCGCGATGTCGATGCGGAGGGTGCCGGTGGGGTGCGCGGGGTAGGCGGCCTCGAGGGCGGGCTCGCCGTTGCCGAGGGAGACGCCCTTGGTGAGGCTGCCCATGCCGCGGAGGGCGTCGAGGTAGCGGATGATCTCGCGGGCGTTGCGCGCGAGGTCGGAGTTTCCGGTTTTGAAGGTGTCGAGTTCCTCGACGACGGTGAAGGGGATGACGACGTCGTTCTCCTGGAACACGAAGATGGCCTTCGGGTTGTGGAGGAGGACGTTGGTGTCGAGGACGAAGGTTTTGATGCCGGTGGCGGTGGAGTGGCCGTTGGACTTCTCGGTGAACGGCACGGCGGAGGACGACTTACCGACGGACTTGCCGGGTCGTCTGTTGGATGCCGATTTTTGAGTGGTTCTGTTGGCCAAGGGTGGCGTGCTGCGGGGTCCGGCGGGTGAATCCTTCCTGCCCGTGACGGTCGAGAGGCTGCTGGTCAAGCGACTCTCCTTCGTGCCGATTTGTTGCCGTGGAAAGGATCCTGGGCTCCGCCCTGGGTCGCACGGCGATGTCTCTCCGGCAGGTAGTGTATCGGTGGCCATGAGGGGGGAGGATGCGGAAATCAGATGAGCGTCCTGTAATTGTGAGGGGAATGTGAAGACATGACGCGGCGGGCGCGATTTTGCTGGTGGTTGGCGGCGGTTCTCGGTGCGTTGGGAGCGCCGCTGTGGCTTGTTTTTGGGGGTGGGGAGCGCGTGTGGATGACGGCGGCGACAGCGCAGTCGCTGGTGAGTCTGACGGGGATGGTGTGGCTTTTGCGGACGACGCCGGGGGATGCGATCCGGTTGCCGCCGGTGGTGAGCGTGGCGGTGATCGGCGCGGGGTTTTTGTGGCTGGCGAATGTGCCGGTGCGCGCGCCGGAGCAGTTCTTTGTGCTGGCGCTGGGGATCGTGGTGATCTTGCTGGTGACATCGATGCGCGCGGAGTGGAAGCCGCGGATCTGGACGAGTGCGCTGGCGCTGTGGCATCCGGCGATGGCGATGGTGGTGCACGGCGTTGCGAAGTCGGCGCCGGCGACGGCGCCGGGCGTGGTGATTGCGATGCTTGGCGCGTTTGTGGCAGCACATTGCGCCATGAAGGCTGATCGCGGGCGTGCGATGTGGATCAGTTGGTTTGTTTCGGCGGCGGCGACGGTGTGGATTTTGGTGGTGTGAGATTGCAGCGCGTGCGAGCCGGGCGTGGCGTTCCGCCTGCGGCGGAACATGCACACCCGGCTACTCAAGGGCGAGGCCTCCGGCCTGCCTTTTTGATGGCCTTGGATTGAGCGCCGGCGAGAGGTGTAGGCTTCTTGCATGAATATCAGCGACCTTGTGAAGGTGATGGATTCGATCGCCCCGGTTTCGGGGGCGGAGGCGTGGGACAACGTGGGGTTGATCGTTGGTGACCCGCGGGAGGCGCTGCGGGGGTCGGTGCTGTTGACGATCGACCTGACGGAGGCGGTGGTTGCGGAGGCGCTGGATGTTTCGGCGGGAGCGATCGTGGCGTATCACCCGCCGATTTTTTCGGGGGTGAAGCGGATCACGACGGAGACGGCACAGGGGCGGATGCTGTCGAAGTTGATGGAGCGGCGGATCGGGGTGTATTCGCCGCACACAGCGCTGGATGCGGCGGCGGGCGGGGTGTGCGACTGGTTACTGGATTTGTGTGGCACTTCAACGGACCGCGCGGCGCTGGTTCCGGGAGTGGCGCGGGATGGGTTTATGAAGGTGAGCACGTTTGTGCCCGCTGAGCCTGCGGATGTGGTGGAGCGGGTGCGGGATGCGATGGCGGGTGCGGGGGCGGGGCGGATCGGGAACTATGAGAAGTGTTCGTTCCGGTTGCGCGGCATGGGGACGTTTGAGGGTGGCGCGGGGACGAACCCGGCGGTGGGACAGGCGGGGCGGCTGGAGAGCGTGGAGGAGTGGCGGCTGGACATGGTGTGCCCGGCGGAGCGGGTAGGCGTAGTGCTGAGCGCGCTGCGCGGGGCGCATCCGTACGAGGAGCCGGCGATCGATGTGTACCCGCTGCACATGCAGGCGAAGGGCGATGTGGGGGCGGGGCGCGTGGGGACGCTGGAGACGCCGTCGAGTGCGCGGGTGATCGCGGAGCGGTTGAAGAAGGCGCTGGGGGTACAGGTGGCGTGGGTGTCGGCGAACGATCCGGACCGCGCGGTGTCGGGTGTGGCGGTGTGCCCGGGGTCGGGAGCTTCACTGGTGGACGCGGCGATCAGCGGCGGCGCGGGGGTGTTCGTGACGGGTGAGATGAAGCATCACGAGGTGCGCGACGCGATGGAGCGCGGGTTGTCGGTGGTGCTGGCGGGTCACACGGAGACGGAGCGGGGGTATTTACCGACGCTCAAGAAGAAGATCGAAGAGAAGATGGCGGGTGTGCGGGTGGTGGTGAGCGGGAAGGATCGGGCGCCGCTTGTTGTCGTGTGAGAAGAAGAGTTCACCGCGGAGGGCGCGGAGTTCGCGGAGGAAGGCAAAGAATTTTCACCACAGAGAGCACAGAGTACACAGAGAATACGCTTTGATAGAGAACAACTCAGGAACAGTGATGTTGTGATGTCAGCGGGATTCGGCGGCGCGTTTGATGGCTTCGAGGTCGCTCTGCATCGACTTCTTCATGGCGGGGGTGAAGAGGGGGGAGAGGAGTGAGAAGAGGCGTCCGCCGAGGGTGATGGGGCGGCTGGTGGTGTGGAGGTCGAGGCGGGTGGCTTCGCGTTCGCGGGTGATGGTGAACTGGGAAGTGAACTCGACGCCCATGAGGGTGGATGTTGCCGTGTAGGAGCGGCCGGGGGTGACTTCGCTCACTTCGAGGACGACGGCCGCCTCGCGGTTGTTCATGCGGCGGGTTTCGCGCCACTTGGTTCCCACGCGGAAGGGCGGCGGGGTGAGCATCTCGATGCGCACGATCTCGGGGGCGACTTTGGGCGAGTTCTCGATGTCGGCGATGATGTCCCAGACGGTGTTGGGGGCGGCGTTGATGGTGGTGGTGAGGGTGAAGGTTGGCATGGTGATCTCCCGGAGAGGGGATGAACCACGGAGACACGGAGGCACGGAGAAGAGACGAGATTGGGATGCGAATCAGTTCGAAGAGCAAGACAGAGCAGGGGAAGAAGATTCAGAAGGGAACAGAGCCCTCACCTGTCACGCAGAGCCGTGACATCCTCTCCCATCACTCAAAGCTGTGATGGGAGAGGAAGCCCCGTTCGATCACGTCGTCAGGACGTGGCCGCGGGTGGTGTAGAGCTTGTCCATGAGCACCAGAGGCGATTCGGCGGCGGTGAGGTTTGTCGCGCAGGCGATCAGCAGCGTGATGAGGTTGTGGTAGTCGGTCAAGGAGACGTACTCGGGGCCGCATCTTGCGTTGGCGATGGCCTCGGGGTCGCTCGCGCTGGTTTTTTCCAGGTTGGCCATGTTGTGGTAGTTGCCCAAGGGGAGGCAGAGACAGGTGGCTTCGTAGCCGTAGGCGCAGAAGCAGGAGGCTTCGCAGGCGCCGCCGGACATGAGCTTGCGCTGGTACTTGAAGGGGTGCGGGGTTTCGGGGGTGTTCTTTTTGACGAGGTCGTCGGCGACCTTGGCGCAGGCGGCGGTCAAGGCGGGGCTGAAGGTGCTGATGCGGTCGCCGACGCGGACGATGGGGCCGGCGCCGATGGGTGAGTCGTGGGGGAAGGAGCGGGAGTTCTCGAGGGCGAGGACGCGGGCGTACTCCGGCATGGTCTTGTCACGGCAGGCGGCGATGGCGCCGATGAAGCCGACTTCCTCGGCGCGGGTGAAGAGGATGTGTACGTGGCCGACATCCGCGGCGGGGAGCTTCAGCAGTTCGTCCATGGTGCTGAGCGCGGCGGCGACGGCGGAGAGGTCGTCGCAGGCGTGGGTGTAGATGATGTCGCCGTCGGTATGAGCGTCGCCGACATCCCAGCGGCCGATGTCGCCCACGGCGAGCTGCTCGGCGTCGGCGGGGCCCGCGACATCCGCGGTGCATTCGCGCCAGGGTTCCTTGGCCTGGGTACTGGTGATGGTGGCGCGGATGGGCTTGTCCTCCTTGGTGAAGAGGACGATGGGGGCGTTGGTGAAGTAGGGGTTGTTGACGCCGCCGCGGAAGGAGAGTTGGAGAGAGATGGGGCTGAGGAAGCGCTCGATGACGAAGGCGGGGTGGTCGAGGTGGGCGGTGATGAAGAGCGGCGGGAGTCGCGAATCGGGAGTCGCGAGTCGGGAAATGACGAGGTTGCCGGCGGGGTCGGTGGTGAGCTTCAGGTCGGGGCGGTCGGCGACCCAGCGCTCAATCCAGCGGATGACGCGCTGCTCTTTTCCCGCGGCGGTGGGGATGGAGGTGATGTCGAGGAGCCACTGCTCGTGCTGGGGGCGGTTGGACATAGGCGAAAGAGTAGCCAATGGCCAGTTGCCAATGGCCAGATGGGGAAAGACGCATCGACCCCACTGGCTATTGCCAACTGGCTACTGGCTTTACCATCTGGGGATGTTCACGCCGATTGCGGAGATTCTGGAGGACGTTCGCGCGGGGAAGTTTGTCATTCTGGTGGATGACGAGGACCGCGAGAATGAGGGTGATCTGGTTCTTGCCGCGCAGCATGTGACGCCGGAGAGGATCAACCAGATCACGCGGATGGCGGGCGGGTACCTGTGTCTATCGCTCACGGGGGCGGACTGCGACCGGTTGAACCTGCACCCGCAGACGATGAGCAACACGAGCGTGCGGGGGACGCCGTTCACGGTGTCGATTGATGGTCATCCCCGGCACGGGGTGGGGACGGGGATCTCGGCGTTTGATCGGGCGCGCACGGTGCAGCTTGCGATCGATCCGAAGTCGACGCCGGATGATTTCGTGCGTCCGGGGCACATCAACCCCTTGCGGTCGCGGGACGGGGGCGTCTTGGTGCGGATCGGGCAGACGGAGGGGGCGGTGGACCTGGCGCGGCTGGCGGGGCTGCATCCTTCCGCGCTGATCATCGAGATCGTGCGCGAGGATGGCACGATGGCGCGACGGCCGGATCTGGAGGTGATGTGCAAGCAGCACGGCATCCGGATGTGCTCGATCGAGCAGCTCATTCAGTACCGGCTGCGGGGGGAGCGGCTGATCCAGCGGATGGCGCCGGAAGAGGGCACGCTGGTGCGGACGGATGAGGGGGAGTTCACGCTGATCGCGTATCGGAGCACGGTGGATGCGCTGCCGCACATCGTGCTGACGGCGGGGGGTGTGGGAACGCTGGATGCGCGGGGGGTGGCGACGGAGCAGACGGCGCCGACATTGGTGCGGATGCATCGGCGGAACGTGCTTGGGGATATCTTCGGCGCGGTGATGGGGGGCGAGGATGTGGCGTCGTCGGCGGTGCTGAAGGGGGCGATGCGGGCGATTGCGCGGGAGGGGCGCGGGGCGATCGTGTACCTGCGTCCGGAGGGCGAGGGCGACGATCTGCACGGGAAGCTGACGGCGATCAATCGCGGGGGCGCGGGGCACGGTGACGGGCATGATCTGACGTCGCCACGCGGGATCGGCGCGAGCGTGGTGCCGATGCATCTGCGCGAGTTCGGGATCGGTGGACAGATCCTGCGCGACCTTGGGATCAGCAGGATGCGGCTGCTGACGAATCACCGGAAGGACTATCCGGGACTGGATGCGTTCGGGCTGGAGATCGTGGAGCAGGTGGCATTGCCGGGTGTGTGAATGGTGGGCGGTGGAAAAATGGAGAATGTGAGTTGGACGCGCCGACTTGACGACGTATAGTGATGCCGCGTCGAGGTGGTGACGCCTGCGGGAACCCGCTCCGAGTTCCTGCGAGCGACAACCGACGCGATCTGTACGAGGCCCCGAGTGGGGCCTTTTTTCTTTTTGGAACGCGGGAGCAAACCACGGAGACACGGAGGCACGGAGAAAGGCAGTGAAGCCTGTGTTTGAATCCAAACCACGCTTCTCTGTGATCTCTGTCGAAGATCCCGGCGCGCCGGGGTGTCCTCTGTGGTGAAGTGCGTTTGTCTTCGCCTGCGCACGCCAAAGCTCGGCGGTGAATAATGGACTGCATGACTGATGTAGCCAGATATCACCGGCAGATGTTGCTTCGCGGGATTGGCGAGGAGGGGCAGCGGCGGCTGATGGGGTCGCGGGCGCTGGTGGTGGGTTGCGGGGCGCTGGGGACGGTGGCGGCGG
>JBGSZV010000172.1:0-4783 GCA_041750235.1 Phycisphaerales bacterium | reverse complement strand
GGAGGTGGTCGGCGCGGAGGCGGTGGGCGTAGGCGTCGGCACACGCGTCGCCGGCGAGTATCTGCCCAACGGTTTCGAAGCGCCGGATGACGAAGACGATTCGGCGCCGGATGTCCCGAGCGCCGCACCGCTGGATCCTCGCCAGTACTTGTTCGCCGGCGAGCTCGCTCTCGATGGACGACTGCGGCCGATCCGTGGGGCGATCGCGCTCGCGGCGCTCGCTAAGCAGCGCGGTTTGCGCGGCGTAGTGCTTCCTGCGGAGAACGCGGCGGAGGGTGCCGTCGTCGGCGGGGTGGAGGTCTACGGCGTTTCAACACTGGCTGAGGTCGTGGGCCTGCTGAATGGGTCGCTTGAAGCGCGGCCGCATGCGAACGTGGACGTCGCGAACATGATCGAACTGGCGACGGCCGAGATCGACTTCGCGGAAGTGCGGGGCCAGGAAGCGGTGAAGCGGGCGATCACGGTCGCCGCGGCGGGTGGTCACAACCTGCTCATGCTCGGTCCGGCGGGGACCGGCAAAACGATGATGGCCAAGGCGTTGCCGGGCATTCTGCCGCCACTGACCCCGGAAGAAGCGCTCGAGATCACGCGGATTTACTCGGCGATCGGGCGGCTCCCCGCGAGCGCGGGGGGATTGATCACGACGCGGCCGGTGCGATCGCCGCACCACACCGCATCGGCGATTGCCGTCATCGGCGGCGGGGCGGTTCCGAAGCCGGGGGAGATCAGCCTGTCGCACCGGGGGATCCTGTTCCTGGATGAACTGCCCGAGTTCCCGCGCAACGTGCTGGACACAATGCGTCAGCCGCTGGAAGACGGGCATGTGACGATCTGCCGTGCGCACTCGGCGGTGCGGTTCCCGGCGAACTTCATGCTGGTGGCGGCGATGAACCCGACGGCCAAGGGCGACATGCCGACCAATGCGGCCGGTAGACGGGAGATGGATCGGTACCTGGGACGCGTGTCTCGCCCGCTGATCGACCGGATCGATATTCACGTCGAAGCGCCGGCGGTGCCTTGGAAGCACCTGTCATCCACAGGTGGACCGTCAGGAACCAGCAGCGCGCAGATGCGGGAGCGGGTGCTGAACGCCCGCCTCCGCCAGCGCGAGCGACAGGGGCCGGTGCTGAACGCGCGGCTTCGGGGTCGCGAACTTGATGAACTGGCGCCGATGGGCGAGGAAGCGCGGACGATGCTGGGGCGGTCGATCACGGAACTGGGGTTGTCGGCGCGGGCGTACGACAAGGTGCGGCGAGTGGCGAGGACGATCGCGGATCTCGACGGGTCGCACGAGTTGGGGCTGGCGCACATCGCGGAGGCGGTGCAGTACCGGCTCTTGGATCGGCAGTCGATGATGCCGGGGTAATGCAATCAGCGCTTGGAGCGCCACTTCTTGGCCTTCGCCCCGCCGCCGATGAGGCCGAGGTCCAGCATGACCGCGAGGATCACCACCAGCAGCGGGAACCCGGAAACGGAGCCTTGGGAGTTGATGGCCCAGGCGTAAGCGAGCGTCGTGAAAGGCGCGAAGAAGAAGCCGAGCAGGGGCCAGAGGGTGGTCTGGTACGCCTGGCCGATGTAGTCGCTGAAAATGACGATCAGCGCGATCACGACCCGCGGGAAGAAGAACGCGAAAAGGGCGAGCAGGCAGGGCATGGTTGACGCCTCCACCAAGAGGGTGCGACGACGCCAATGAGGGCGTCATCATCTTGTTCGGGAGATTGTCGCTGAGTTTCGCGCCTGACGCGATGGGATCAGGGGATCACGCGCAAGCCGATCTGCATCACGATCGCCGCGTACAGCCCCGCGAAGAGGTCATCGACGAGCACGCCCCAGCCATGGGGGAGTTTCTGCAGTCCGTGGGCGGGCCACGGCTTGATGATGTCGAAAATCCGGAAGAGCAGGAACGCCGCGGAGACGGCGATCGTGACGTAAATCATCCGGTCCATCTGCGTCAGGCTGGTCGAGAGGAACAGCGTGGGCCAAAACAGCAGCGGCAGGCATTGACCCGCGGTCTCGTCGATGACGATCTGGCTGGCGTCCTTCCGGCCGAAACGCTGCTCAGCCCACGGGCCGAGGACCACGCAAACCACGCAAGACGCGATCAGGATGGCGACCAGCGTGACGTTCAGCAGCGTGGCGTCCGGGTGGAGGACAAGGATCAGCCACGCGATCGCGGCGGGGGGCATGGAGCCCCACGTGCCGGGCGCGGGTCGAAGGAATCCCAGGCCGCCGCAGGTCACGAGCATGGTTCGGACCATCAGGGGTTCTCCGTTGCTCGTGGTTTCTTGAGGGCGGTGATCGCGCGGGTGATGTACGGGACGGCCGAGGCGGCGGTGATGAGCGTGATCGCCCATGCGGTCCAGAGGGCGATCTGGGCTTGGAGCATCTGGTCGGGGCGCTCGACCTGATCGGGGTAGCTGAGCCAGCGATAGGCGTCCTTCTCGGTCAGCATCACCATGCCGATGATCACCGGGATGCCGACCGATTGGGCGAGCATCTTGGCCTTGCCGGACTTGGATGCCGAAAAATCGATCCCGCGTCCTTCGAGAACCGCCCGGATCGTGGTGACCAGCAGTTCGCGGGCGAGGATGACGACCACCATCCACGGGGCGACGCCGGAGATCTGGTGGACGAGGAGGATCGCTCGATCGGGCGGGTGGTTGAGTTGTCCCCATCCTCGAAAGAGCGAAAACCCGTGGCCCGCGAGCATCACGAAGGCGCCCAGAACGAGCATCTTGTCGGCGAAAGGGTCCACAACACGGCCAAAGACGCTGACCACCTTCCAGCGCCGGGCCAGGGCCCCGTCGGCGACGTCGGTCAGGGCGGCGAATATGAAGAGGCCGATCGACAGGGGCAGGAGCCAGGTTGGTCCGAGCGGGTACTGGTAGAGCGAGAGCACCACAAAGAAGACCACCGCCAGCACCAAGCGGGCGATGGTGAGGGTGTTCGGGATGAGGGCCTTGATGGCCGGTCCGCTCATGGGCGTACCTTACCGGGTTGGCGGAGCGATGCCGTGGGGCGTGTGGTGTACCAGATGCTGTGCGGAGATCGGGAAAGACCGCAACTTGCAGGCGTCGTGAGAACTGCCCTTTGCTTGCTGGGCTGCGGGGGAGTCCTTATTCTGCCCCCCTCAACCCGGCCGCGTTGCCGGGAGGTCCTGAGGTTGTGGGAGTGGATCGCGCGTGCAAGCCTTGGTGAACCCTGTCTGGTTCTACATCCTCCTGGCGGTGGGGGGGTTGGGTGTTGCGCTGGCGCTGCCCCGGCCGAAAGTGAACCCGCAGTTGCTCGGCGCGCTCATCGCGGCGATCGGCTTCGGCGGGATCTTCCTTGCCTTGGGCATCAAGGCGTACCAGAACGAGCAGGCGCCGCCGGTCTTCTTCTACATCTTCGCATTGATCGGCCTGGGCTCGGCGCTGCGGGTGATTACGCACCCGAGGCCGGTGTACGCCGCCTTGTATTTCATCCTAACGATCCTCAGCAGTTCGGCGCTGTACCTGCTATTGCAGGCCGAGTTCATGGCGTTCGCCCTGATCATCATCTACGCCGGCGCGATCCTGATCACGTACCTCTTCGTCATCATGCTCGCGACGCAGGCGCCCAGTGAGGACCAGCTCGAGGCGCTGAGCGAGTACGACCGGGTCAGCCGTGAGCCGGTGGTCGCGACGGCGGTGGGGTTCATCCTGCTGGCGGTGCTGAGCACCATGCTCGCGCGCGGCATGAACGAGGGGATGCCAGTCAAGTCTGATCAGAACTCGGACGCGCTGCTGGCACAGATGCCCAAGAAGGTGCTCCGCGGTCTGGATGAGGCGGGGCTGTTCCGGTCGGGCTTTGAGCGGCCGTCGATGGATCAGCTTAGCGAGGTGATCCCCGACGTTGGAACGCGGCTCAACGCTCAGAAACGGCTCGTGTGGCTCACTGTTGCCGACGAGGCCGAGGTCCGCAAGTCGCTCGACGATCCGACATTTGCGTCCCTCTTCGTTCAGCGCGACGCGATGGAAGCAGAAGAGTTCGTCGATGCGGTGGAGGCCTACAAGGGCCAGGTCAAGAACGGTGTCACCCTTCCGGTCAGCCTGCCGGAGCGACTGGTCGCTTCGAATATCGATCGCGTCGGCTGGGCACTCATCGCTCAGCACCCGATGGCGCTGGAACTTGCGGGCGTGATCCTGCTGATGGCGATGCTCGGCGCGGTTGTGCTCGCGCGGAAGCAGATCGAACTGAGCGAAGCGGAGAAGATCGAGCAGTCGCGGACACTCGCGAGCGGGCCGAACGGTCCGCCCGGAGGGACCTTCTGATGGAAGCGATGCTCACCATGCTCGCGGCGACGCCGGTCGGCCCGATGGGGCCGATGACGCTCTATCACTACCTGTTCGTCTCAGCGGCGCTCTTTGCGATCGGCGTGATCGGCTTCCTCACACGCCGGAACATGATCATCATGTTCCTGTGCACCGAGATGATGTTTCAGGCGGCGGGCCTTGCGCTCATCGCTTTCAGCCGTTTCTACCTGAACCAGACCGGCGAGGTCTTCGTGATCTTCGTGCTGACGATCGCGGCGGCGGAGGCGGCGCTCGCGCTGGCTCTGGTCGTGCTGCTGTTCCGTCGCAAGGAGACGTTGGACGCGGCGGAGTGGCGACAGCTTGCCGGTTGAGGCACGGACGGATCGGATCAAGACACTGGATACCGCGTGACACAAGCGTTGAACATCCTGAGCCTGCTGACCCTTGCCGCCGAACCCGCGCACTCGCATGCCGACGAGGCCGCGCACGCCGTTGCGGCGCCGGTGCAC
>JBGSZV010000171.1:0-12936 GCA_041750235.1 Phycisphaerales bacterium | reverse complement strand
GAGCCGGCGGTTCCGGACGCGCCGCGGTCGATCCCGGCGGCACGCCAGGCCAACAACGTCGCGATCATCACGATCGAGGGTCCGATCGATCAGGTGACCGCCCGGAGCGTGATGCGGCGGATCCGGGAGGCGGAGGCGGGGGGCGCGGATGCCTTGGTGATCGAACTCAATACGCCCGGCGGGGAGTGGGGGGCGACGAAGTCGATCTGCGATGAGATCCGCGGGTCGACGATCAAGAACACGATCGCGTGGGTGAACAAGGATGCGTTCTCGGCGGGTTCTATCATTGCGATCGCTTGCCGTGAGGTGGTGGTGGCCCCGGGCGCGACGATGGGCGATGCTGCGCCGATTTCCGGCGATCCCTTGGGTATCGGATTCATGCAGGGCCTCAAGCCGACGGAGCGATCGAAGGCGCTGGCGCCGATCATCGTGGAGGTCGTGGATTCGGCGCGGGCGAATGGGTACGACGAGCACCTGGTGACGGGGCTGGTGACGCTGGATGTGGAGTTGTGGCTGGTCGAGCACAGGCCGACTGGCAAGCGGTACACGGTGACGGCGCGGGAGTATCAGCAACTGTTCGGGCGTGCGCCACAGCGGAGCGTGTCGCCGATCGTGCCGTCGTTGAAGCCTTCGCGGCTGCAGGAGCCGGTGGAAGTTGAGGCGGTGGCGGCGGCGCCGTCGGATGGCAAGGCGCTGCAGACGCCGTTGCCGGGGCTGACGCCGGATGATCTGGCGGGCGTGAATGATGACCTGAGCGGGCTGCAGCTTGCATCCGCGCGCCCGGATTTCTCGCACGCCGACTCGGATGATTTCGCCGAGGTGGCGTACGTCTCGGATGGCAGCACGCTGTTCACCTTCAAGGAAGAAGCGCTCAAGACGCTCGGGTTTGCGGCGGCGACGGTGGGGACGGATGAGGAACTCAAGTCGTTTGTCGGGGCGACGAATGTGCGCCGGCTGGATCAGACGTGGTCGGAGTCGATGGTCGCGTTCATGACGATGGGCCTAAGCGGGCTCTTGATCCGCGGCGTTTTGATCGTGGTGTTCCTCTTGGCAATGTTCATGGAACTGTCGATGCCGGGGGCGAGCATCCCGGGGATGGTGGCGCTGGTGGCGCTGGCGGGGTTGATCGTGCCGCCGATGCTGATCGGGGCCTCAACGTGGTGGGCGCTGGCGGCGATCGGCGTTGGGGTGGTGCTGATCGCGATGGAGGTGTTTGTTTTCCCGGGGTTCGGCATTCCGGGGATCATGGGGCTGGTGCTGCTGCTGGGCGGGTTGCTCGGGACCTTTGCATCGCCGGGGCAACTGTTCCCCGGGGCGGGCAAGGGAGCCGGGAACGAGCTGGCGTGGTCGCTTTCGACGGTGCTGCTGGCGGTGTTCGCGGCGGGGGTGGGGATGTATCTCTTCAGCCGCTATACGCACAGCTTCCCGGTGGCCGGGCGGCTGGTGCTGGGGCCGACCGTGCGGGCGGACGATGATGAGCAGAGCGGGCTGCTGAGCGCGATGGGTGTGCCGACGAGCGAGGGGCCGGTGCAGGTTGGAGATGTGGGGGTCGCGACGACGGCGCTGCGGCCCTCGGGGACGGCGGAGTTCAACGATCAACTGGTGGATGTGGTGAGCGAGGTGGGGTTCGTGGACGCGGGCACACGGGTGCGGGTGAGTTCGGTGAGTGAGTACCGCGTGGGCGTGGAGCCGGCGCGTGATTCGGGGGGAGCGAACGCTTGATCGACAACACGCTGCTGATGTGGGGCTTTGGCCTGATGGCGGCGGCGCTCGCGCTGGTGGTGATCGAACTGCTGGTTCCCAGCGGCGGGATCATCGCGGTGACGGCGTTCGTGGTGGCGGTGGGCGGGATCGTGGCGTTCTTCCGCTATGACACGATGTGGGGCGTTTCGAGCCTGGCGTTCACGCTGGTGATGGTGCCGGTGATCGTGCACTACGCGTTCAAGATCATCCCGCACACGCCGATGGGCAGGCGGCTGATCCTGGGGCAGAAGGACGACGAAGAGGTGCAGCGGCAGGCTTTGGCGGATCAACAGGCGCGGGACGAAGAGCAGGCGCTGGTGGGCCTGAGCGGCGTGGCTCTAACGGACCTTCGGCCGGTAGGCGCTGCGCAGATCGAGGGGAACCGGATCGAGGTGCTGGCCGAGGGCGGGGCGATCGCGGCGGGGACGCCGATCCGCGTGACGAGCGTGCAGGGGAATCAGGTGAAGGTCCGCGCCAAGGCGTGAGGGCGTGGTGCGTGACTCAGGCGGTCCGTCGCGAGACACGCCGGGGACGGTAGAACAGGCAGGGTTCCGCTAGGATGGTGGTGTGCCGGGACGCCTTTGCGGCGGGTCCGAGCGCACAGGAGTTTTTCTGCCCATGCTTTACACGCTCGCACAGGCTTCGCGTCCCCTAATGATCGGCGGGTTGGTGGTCGTCATCATCCTGTTCCTGATCGTCGGCATCATCATGCTGAACTTCCTGAACCTCTACATTCAGGCGTTGTTCAGCGGCGCGAAGGTCGGGATCTTTGACCTGGTGGGGATGAAGCTGCGGAAGGTGGACCCGCGGACGATCGTGTACAGCCGAATCCGGGCCGTGAAGGCCGGGCTTGACCTGAGCACGGCGCAGCTGGAAACGCATTACCTCGCGGGCGGCCGGGTGCCGAGCGTGATCAACGCGCTGATCGCGGCGAACCGCGCGAAGATCAACCTGCCGTTCGATACGGCGTGCGCTATTGACCTCGCGGGCCGCGACATTCTCGACGCGGTGCAGACGAGCGTGAACCCGAAGGTGATCGATGTGCCGAACCCGAAGCTGGGTCGGTCGACGATCGACGCGGTGGCGAAGGACGGCATTCAGCTCAAGGCGCGTGCGCGGGTGACGGTGCGGGCGAACATTTCGCGGCTGATCGGCGGCGCGACGGAGGAGACGATCATCGCGCGCGTCGGCGAGGGCATCGTGTCGACGATTGGTTCCTCGTCCACGCACAAGGACGTGCTCGAGAACCCCGACCGCATCTCCAAGACGGTGCTGCAGAAGGGGCTGGACTCGGGGACGGCGTTCGAGATTCTTTCGATCGATATCGCGGACATCGACGTCGGTGAAAACATCGGCGCGAAGCTGCAGACGGACCAGGCCGAGGCCGACAAGAAGCGCGCCCAGGCCGAGGCCGAGAGCCGGCGTGCGATGGCGGTGGCGCACGAGCAGGAGTTCCGAGCGGAAGAGCAGAAGAACCGGGCGCTGGTGGTGCTCGCCGAGAGCGAAGTGCCGCGGGCGATGGCCGAGGCGTTCCGCGGCGGGAACCTGGGGATCATGGACTACTACCGCATGAAGAACATGGTCGCGGACACCGCGATGCGGTCTTCGATTGCGGGCGGCGAGAAGCCGGGCCACACGACCAGCGGTTGAGTGTGCGTGCGGGCGTTACTCGCCCGCGTCGGCCAGGCGGATGGTGAGGTTGCGCAGGCGCAGGCGGCGGTACGCCTCGTTGCTCATGGTGTGTTCGTCTTCGCGCAGGGGATCGAGGACGGTGTCATCCTCGGCGGCGGGCGGTAGTTCGAGCGCTTCAGAGGCGAGTTGTGGCGTGATGACCCGGCGCTCGGGGCTGGCGGCGATCTGCGCGGTGATTTTTTCCGCGGGCGGGATCGCTTCGAGGCGGTCGTGGGCGGGCTCGGGCTCCAGGCGATTTCCGGTGAAGCGGATGGACTCATCCGGGTTGGCTGGAACAAGGCCGGGCTGGGGCGGGGACGGGGGCGTGCGGGGATCGCCGATGTAGAAGATCGTCCCGGCGGGGATGAGGACCATGGCGCCGTTCTGGTGGCCCGAGTATTCCGAGGCGGGGAAGACGGCGGTGAGGCCGCCGTCCTTGCGGTAGAGGTAGTCGGGGTTCCCGGGGAGCGCCCAGAGGAACTCGAAGTTGCGGTCCTGGCGCAGGTTGCCGGGCATCTCGCGGAGGCTGGTGGCGAGTTCGTCGAGGTCGGCGATCCCTTGGTCGAGCGGGCGGTCGTAGATGGTGGGGACGCGCACGCCGGGGATCTGCGTGCCGGGGACGGGGGGATGGTTGGCGGTCTGCGCGCGCGTTGACGCGAGCATCGATCCGACGGCGATGGCGAGCGTTGCGGGTTTCACGCAGCACCTATCGGGCGTTCGCGGCTCGGCCGCGCAGGAAAATCCGCGCGGGGGTGGAGGACTGGCGGTCAGATGTAGTACATCGACCCGTCGGTCTCGGGGGATCGTTCCTGCACCAGGGAGAGGAGTTCGGCGAGCGAGAGGCTGCCGATGGCCTGGCCCATGGCTTCATCGATGCGTTCGCTGACCAGGTGGAGGGCGACGCCGCCGGCGGTGTTGTGCTTGGCTTCGATGGCGCTGTGGGCGACGGGTTCGCCGGGTTCGAGCGCCGCGAGCACATCGGAGACGGAGATCTGATCAGGCGGTCGTGACAGGCGGTAGCCGCCGCCGGCGCCGACCTTGGACTCGAGGATCGCGGCTCCTCGGAGCGTGAGCAGAATGGATTCCAGGAACTTGGCGGGCAGGGCCTCGGTGTCGGCGAGTTCGCGGGATTGCACGTAGCCCTGGCCGTGCTTTCTTGCGAGCCGGACCGCTGCCTTGATTCCGTATTCACAGCGCTTGCTGAGCCTCATCGTTCTCCCTTCGTCGGGCGTGAGGTCGTGTCAGCCCGTGGGCGGGGGCGTGGCGACCGAACGCAACTCCTTACTCCAGCCATCAATACGAATCGAAGGCGTGAGAGTTGCGTACGTCCCGCAAGATGAGGGGGTTCGGTGTTGGTTTGTATCGTTTATGGCGGATAAACCGCGATCACCCAGAAAGTGGGCGGACGATGACGAAATCCACCGCGAGCGTGGCGGGGGGGTCTTCATCCGGCAGGTCGTTGAGCTGGGGGCCTTCGGCGGTCCACTGGTAGATGGCGTTCAGGACGTAAAGATCGACGTCGCGGTTTTCAGAACGACGGATGAAGTCAACCCTTTCGACGACGCCCTTCTTGTTGAAGTGCACGCGGACGACGGGATCGACGTAGCGGGCGAGGATGGCGTTGTAGTGGCTCGTGCGTGGCTTAATGGTTCGGATGCGCAACCCGCGGGTCGCGAGCGGTTTGCCGAGCTGGGCGCGCGCGGCGGCTTTGATGGCGGCGAGGTCGGACTCGCGATCGGTCTGCTCACCTGGCGCATCATCGGAAGCGCTGGGCGAAGGTGGTGGCGCGGGTGGAGAGGGCGCGGAGGGTGGAAGTGCGGGAGACGGCTCTGGCGCGGGGGGCGTGATGTCCGCGAGGGGCGGTGTGGTTTCGGTGGGGTCCGAGGGCGGGCCTTCGAGTTCGGCAGGTTCGCTGAGTTTGGGCGGTGCGGTATCGACAGGCGGCACGGGCTCGTTGCCGGCGATGGGGTCGGGAGATTCGGGCGGCTGTTCCGTGAGCGGCGCCGGTGCTTGCTCGATGGGTTTGTCGAGGGTGATGCGCTCGGCGGGGGGCGAGGTCTGCTCTTCGGCGGGTGTGGGCGGCTCGGTTGGCTTCTCGGCTGGCGCTTCGGCGGGAGGCGTGTCGGCCTGGGGCACGAACTCCGATGGTGACGATGCGGGGGATGCCTGCGCGAGCGAGGGGGGAGGAGAAGGGGGCGTGGAAATGGAAGCGGGCTCGGCATCCGCGAGCGCGGCGGGCGGGTCGAAGGTGAGCGCGGGTTGATCGATGGGCGCGCGGTTGGTGGAGATGTGCTCCTGGAACTCATCAAAGCCGAGCCAGGTCTCCGCGGTGACGGTGGAGTCGGGATTGCCGACGGGGATGGTGTCGCTCGGCGGGGGTGGTGGGGGCGGAGGCTCGATGATCGGCGGGAGCGGCGCGGATGCGGGGATGGCTGTGAGCGCCTCGGGCGTCGATGAGAGGAACGAGGTCGATGTCATGCCCGCGACGCCGATGATGCTGGCGTGCAGCACCATGCTCACGAGCACAGCGATGGTGGTGTGGAGTTGGTCGCGACGGGCGGACATTGGACGCCATTCTAGGTTCGGTCGGGGGCTGGTCGGGCGGTGCTACACTCGGCGTTCCATGAGTACTTCGCTGACGCGGGACGAGTTTGTCGCACTGTTTGAGCGGGAGCGGGGACGGCTGCCGCGGGGTTCAACGATTGCGATTCCGGTAGGCGTTCGGCTTCTGAGCGATCAGTTGACGCCGGTGCTGGCGTACCGGCGGCTGGTGGTGGGGGACGAGCGGACAGCGCCGTCGTTTTTGCTGGAGTCGGTGGAGGGTGGGGAGCGGCGCGGGCGGTACTCGATCATGGGGGCGCACCCGGTGGTCGAGGTGGTGGCGTACGGGCTGGATGTGCACGTGAGCGACCGGCGGCGGGAGACCAAGGGGCCATCACGGCTGCACAGCCATGAGGCGGACCCGCTGCAGGTTCCCAAGCGGATTTCGAAGGATGTCCGGCTGGTGATGCCCGAGGGTCGCGGGCTGAAGCTGCTGCCGACGTGCATGCTGGGCGGGTGGGTGGGTTATGCGGGGTACGACACGGTGCGCTACGCCGAGCCGGAGAAGCTCGATGTGTCGCGTGCGCCCAAGGATGATCGCGCACTGCCGGACATGCACTTTGGGTTTTATGACGAGGTGGTGGTGTTCGACCACGTGGACACGCTGGTGCACGTGGTGCGGCTGGTGTGTGTGGATGGCGCGGTGAGCACGACGGCGGCGGGCGAGGCGTTTGACCACGCGGTGGCGCATCTGCACCGGACGTTGCTCCTCTTGCAGACGCACAGCAAGCCATTGCCGGCGGGGTCGGTGGAGCGTGATGTGCCGACGACCGCGCCTGCATCCAACATGACGCGCGAGCAGCATGCGGGGATGGTGACGAAGGCCAAGGCGTACATCAACGCGGGCGATATTTTTCAGGTGGTGCTCGGGCAACGGTTTGAGCGTGTGAGCGCTTCGGATCCGTTTGATGTGTATCGCGCGCTGCGCGCAGTGAACCCCAGCCCGTACATGGGGTACCTGCAGGCGGAGGGGTGCATTCTGATTGCGTCGAGCCCGGAGATCCTGTGCCGTGTGCGCCGGGAGAAGCAGGGGCTGGTCGTGACGAATCGCCCGCTGGCGGGGACGCGGATGCGCGGCGCGACGCCGGAAGAGGATCTGGCGCTCGAGAAGGAACTGCTGGCGGACCCCAAGGAGCGCGCCGAGCACACGATGCTGGTGGATCTGGGGCGGAACGATGTGGGGCGCGTGGCGGAGCGGTCGAGCGTGGAGTTGCCGCGGCTGATGGAGGTGGAGCGGTACAGCCACGTGATGCACATCAGTTCAACGGTGACGGGGGTGGTGCGCGAGGGGCTGGATTGCTGGGATGCGCTGCGGGCGACGTTGCCGGCTGGGACGATCTCGGGAGCGCCGAAGGTGCGGGCGATGCAGATCATCGACGAACTGGAGCCGGTGAGGCGGGGGCCGTACGGCGGCGGGTTTGGGTATGTGGCGCTGAACGGCGAGATGGATATCGCGCTGGCGCTGCGGACGATCGTGGTGCCGACGCGGCTGGCGGGGAGCGGGACGTGGACGTACCACCTCCAGGCCGCGGGCGGGATCGTGGCGGATTCGGATGCCGGCGCGGAGTATCAGGAGACGGTGAACAAGGCGGCGGCGCTGGTGCGGGCGATTGATGTGGCGGAGAAGGCGTTTGGGGCCGCGTGACAGCGGCACCGGCTCACGAGCGGCCGGTGGCATCCAATGGGGTGATCTGACAACGAAAGAATCAGACGGGCGTGGACTTGAGGGCCTGGCTGGCGCTGAAGCCGATCGTCGTGGATGCGGGGATCTGGATCGGCGCCTTGGTGGTCGGGTTGATGCCGGTGCGCGCCTTGCGGTTCTTTTCCTTGAAGGTGCCGAAGCCGGCGATGGAGACCTTTTTGTCCTTGCCGACGCCCTCGATGATTCCCGAGAGCACGGCCTCCACGGCCTTGGTCGCGACGGTCTTGCTTTCGCCCAGTTGGGCGGCCACGGCTTCGATCAGGTCACCTTTGTTCATCTGACGGTCTCCTTCCTGAGATCGGCGCGGACTGTTCCGCGACTCGGTTGCCACAGGTCCGGGGTTCCGGACGGGTGGCGGGGGGCCGAAGTTAGCGGGCGTACGCATCATGTCAACCTGGGCAAGCGGGATGCACGGTTTGCTCACCGCCGATGCTCGCCCGCGGGCTGGAAACGGGCCTAGAGTGATTCATGGCGAACTCGTTGACATTGCCGGTGCCGTCGGTACGCACGGAGAAAGACCGGAAGCAGCCCCGGATGTGGAACGTCGTGCTGCTGGACGATCAGCACCACACGTACGACTACGTGATCGAGATGTCGCAGCGGCTGTTCGGCCACACGCTTGAGGTCGCGGTCAAGGTCGCCAAGACGGTGGACAAGGACGGGCGGGCGGTGTGCATGACGACTCACCGCGAGCACGCTGAGCTCAAGGTTGAGCAGGTGCACCACTTTGGCGCCGATCCGCGGATCGCGGATTGCCGTGGTGCGATGAACGCCATTCTGGAGCCCGCGGAAATGGGCGGGGACGACGACGACCAGCGGTGAGCGTCGGCCGGGTGGTATCGTTCGCGGATGCCGCCCTTTGTGATTCAAACGGAAGATCTGGATGAAGTCTGCCGCCTGTGGCTTGGCGAGCGGTGCGAGGTTGTGTCGTGTCCATCAGAGGATCCGAAGTTCGCGGGGCTGCTCGCGAAGGCGGACGGGCTGGTGGTGCGCACGTACACGCAGGTGAATGCGGAACTGCTGGCGAAGGCCCCGAAGCTGAAGGTGGTGGGGCGGGCGGGTGTGGGGCTGGACAACATTGATGTGCCGGCGTGCCGTGCGCGGGGCGTGACGGTGGTGTCGACGCCGGATGCGAACACGCGGGCGGTGGTGGAACTAGTGACGGCGTTCATGCTGGATGCGGTGCGTCCGCGGGCGTTTGTCGAGCGGGCGATGGAGATCGGGGAGTGGAAGCGGGTGCGGAAAGAGCTGCTCGCGCCGCGGCAGTTGTTGGATCTGACGCTGGGGATTGTGGGGATGGGGCGGGTGGGCGGGGGGCTCGCGCGGGTCGGCGCGGCGATGAACATGCGGGTGGTGTACGCGGATGTGGTCGAGATCCCGGAGGCGAAGCGGTTCGGCGCGCGGCCGGTGTCGCATGCGGAGCTGTTCGAGACGGCGGACATCATCAGCGTGCACGTGGACGATCGTGCGAGCAATCGCGGGATGGTGAATGCGGCGCTGCTCGCGGGGGCGCGACCGGAGCTGGTGTTCATCAACACGAGCCGGGGATTCGTGATCGATAACGCGGCACTGGCGGGGTTTCTGAAGTCGAATCCGGGCGCGCAGGCGATCCTGGATGTGCACGAGCCGGAGCCGTTCCCTGCGGGATATCCGCTGCTGGGGCTGGCGAATGCGCACCTGACGCCGCACATCGGGGCCGCGACGGCGACGGCGCACCGGAACATGAGCTGGGTGGTGCGGGATGTGTGGCGGGTGTTGAGCGGGGAGAAGCCGGAGTTTCCGGCGGAGCGTTAGGCTCGGCGGAACTGTTCGGCTTCGAAGCGGCGGTGCTCGGCCTGGCGGTAGATGTTATTGATCACCGGAATAAGACCTGCGCCGACGCTGACCCCGATGATGCCCAGGAGGAGCAGCGGGAACCAGACGTGATACGGCTGCTTCACGACCAGTGCGGTGATTCCGGCGACGAGTGAACCGCCGCACGCGAACGTGAGCAGTGCGAGCAGCGCCATCACCACGGGTTTGAGCTTGCCCTGGCGAGCGTAGGCTCCCGCGAGCGTGCCGATGAGGGCTCCGACGACGCCGACGGCCGAGCCCGCCATGGCGCCGAACAAGCCTGCCTCTTGACTGGTCCACCACTCTGTCAAGGCTGGTTCTCCTGTGATTTGCGTGCGGTGTCACGGATCGCGCGAGCGGCGGAGGGGGTGAGTTCGCCGCGTTCGACGAGGTTGGCAAGGAGATCGGAGAGGGGGTCGGGGGCACGGCCTTCGATAGCGCCCTTGAGGCGCTCGATGAGGGCGTCCATTCGGGAGCGGATGGTGGGGTAGGAGACGCCGTAGGCCTCGGCGAGGTCCTTGAGGGAACCGGAGCGGAGGACGAACTCGGTGATGAGGTCGAGGTCCTCGCGGGTGAGGCGGGCGAGGGGGTGAGCCGGGAGGGGGTTGGGGTCGGCGGCGGTTTTGAGAGATCCGAAAGGCATGCTTCGGATTATTGATCGGCATTTTGATTTGTCAATCTAGAATCAACAAAATGAAAGCGTATAGCTCGAAAAACTCCGAAAAGTGGATTTTCGCATTTTCCGAAATACAATACGAACGGAGGCAGCCCATGCAGTCCACAGTGCATCTCGACAAAAAGGGTTCGTTCGTTGTGCCGCTGAAGCTCCGGCGCCAGCTGGGATTGGAAGCGGGGAGTCTGCTGCTTTTGGAAGCCGACGGCGAGACGCTGCGGGTGCGCAAGGCGGTTGCCGTGCCGGTTGAAAAATACACTGCTGAACGTCGCGCGGAGTTCTTGCTGAACAACGCGATGGACGCCGCTGAGTATCGGGAAGCGGTTCGGCGCGTTCGATCAATGGGACTTGATCCGGCACGGATTCCTCATGAGCCACCCTCCTCAGCTGAGAGTGTTTCTTGACGCGAATGTGCTGTACTCCGCCTCGATTGGCGGCATCGTTTCGACGCTTTGGACGCGGCGCGATATCACGCTTGTGACATCGGAGTACGCCGCTCAGGAGGCGACCGAGAACTTGCTGGAGAACTCCGAAGGAAGCGCCGCTTCAGAACGCCTCAACCAACTGCTTGAGACTGTCGAGCTCGTGCCGCATCAGTTCGGCGCCATGCTGTTTGGCACACTTGATCTGCGCGATCCTGACGATATTCCGATCCTTGCAGCTGCCATCGAGGCTCGGTGTACCCATCTGCTGACGGGCGATCGAAAGCACTTCGGACACTTGATGGGGCGAGCGATCGAAGGGGTCGTCGTGATGACGCCCGGCATGTTTGCGCAAACGCACCCGAGCCAGAAGTGAATCACGCGAGCCGCTCTATGTGATCCGCCGCGACGCTCGCCCCGTGCTCGCTTTCGAGGTTTCGGGCGAAGGTGGTGGCCGCGCCTTGGGCGGCGGGGTTGTCGAGGACCTTGGCGATGGCGGCGGCGAAGCGCTTCGGCGTCAGGCGGTGTCTAGGGGCGATGGAGCCGATGCCGAGGTCGTGGATGCGGACGGCGTTGTTGAACTGGTCGTGGGCGTGGGGGACGACGACGACGGGGCGGCCGGCACGGAGGGACTGAGCGGTAGAGCCGATGCCGCCGTGGTGGACGTTGACGGCGGCGCGGGGGAAGAGGAGGGAGAAGGGGGCGTAGGGGACGGCGAGCATGTTGGCGGGGATGTCCGCGGGGGCGTACTCGGATTTGCCGGTGAGGAGGACGGCGCGGCGGTTGAGTTGCTGCGCGGCGTCAATGGAGAGGTGGTAGTAGTCGCCGGCGGAGTGGACGGCGGCGGTGCCGAGGGTGAAGACGATGGGGGGCGGGCCGGCGTGCAGGAAGGATTCGAGTTCTGGGGAGAGGGGGTTGGCGTGGGAGCGGTCGTGCCAGGCGAAGCCGGTGATGTGGGTGCGCGGCGGGTCGCCTTCGTAGGCGGGGCGGAGGTGGGGTGACCAGAGGCCGAGGTTGATGTCGCCGCCGCAGAACTCGTCGACGAGGGGGTTCTTGAGGGGTGCGAATCCGCTCGCTTTGCGGAGCGCGTTGAAGCGCGGGTAGAAGAGGAGGCGCGCCATCGCCTTCATGAATGGAGTGGCGACGCCGGCGGCGAAGCGGCCGAAGGCGCCGGGGTGCTGCTGGAAGAAGCGGACGCTGTCGCGTTCGTTGAGCCACATCATCGGCGAGAGGGCGCAGAGGGCGACGGGGACGCCGAGTTGCTGGGCGACCCACCGGACGCCGAAGGTGATGTGGTGGGCGACGATGACGTCTGGCTTGTTGGTTTCGATCTCGCGGCGGGTCGCGGCGATCATCTCGGGGATGCCGTCGTAGAGCAGATCGAAGACCTTCTTGCCGCCCTTGCGGCGGTGCATCAGGTCGGGGTCCTGCATGAGCTTCTCGACGTCGAGTTCGGCGTTGAGGGGGTGGAAGGAGATGCCGGACTCGTGGGCGTCCTTGGCGAAGTAGGCGGTGGCGTGGAAGGAAACGGTGTGGCCGCGGGCGACGAGTTCGCGCGCGACGGCGAGGAAGGGGTTGATGTCGCCGTGGGATCCGACGGTGAAGATGGCGATGCGCATGGGGAGGGAACCTACCACGGAGACGCGGAGACACGGAGAAAGGCAAGAGGGGCTTGACTCAGTTCAGTAGCGCCATGCCGGTGAGGGCGGCGGCGAGGATGAGGATGGGTGTGAGGGAGCGCCACTTGATGGTGAAGAGGGCGATGAGGGCGGCGAGGAGGATGGCGAGGGCGATGGGGTTGACGGCGGGGGCGGTGGTGAGGTCGATGGCCTGAATGGTGATGCGCGCGGCGGTGACG
Organism: Phycisphaerales bacterium; assembly: GCA_041750235.1. Lineage (GTDB taxonomy): Bacteria > Planctomycetota > Phycisphaerae > Phycisphaerales > UBA1924 > JBGSZV01. Next base: position 433 of record JBGSZV010000171.1, on the reverse strand, counting down.
GCGATGATGCCGACGACGCCGGCGGTGATGGCGTCGAGGGTGGCGTGGGCGTTGGTGTTGTCGACGAGGCGCTCGAAGTGCTTGTGGCCTATGAGCGTGAAGGCGAAGGCGGGGAGGAAGACGCAGATGGTGATGAGCAGCGCTCCGGGAAGGCCCGCGCCGAGGTAGCCGACGAAGGTGGTGAAGATGATGAAGGGGGCGGGGAGCACGCCGGAGATGGCGAGGGAGTCGAGGAGTTGCGGCTGGGTCATCCAGCCGTGGTGACCGACGACCTGGTACGAGTCGCCATAGATGGGCTGGACGAGCGCGGCGTCTTCGACGATGGGGACAGCGGTGTAGGCGCCGCCGAAGGTGAAGAGGCCGGCCTTAAGGCCGGTTTGCGCGATGTCGCGGAGTGTGGCGGGCTGCGGGGGCTGCGCATCGAGCGCGGCGC
>JBGSZV010000170.1:0-7760 GCA_041750235.1 Phycisphaerales bacterium | reverse complement strand
TTCGCCGCGGGCGACCTTGCCCGCCGGGTCGTTGGCGCGACTGCCGCGCCCGACCACTTCGACCGACCGGATGGGGTTGGCGGTCTCATCGGGGGTGGGGGTGCGGAGTTCGGCGAGGAGGGACACGACGTACTCGACGGTCACGTCATCGCCGGGGCGAACTTCGTTCAAACGGCGAACGTCGTCACTGGCGACCAGGACGAGTGTGCGTCCGGACGCGTCCTCCAGCGTGACGACGCGGGAGACGTAGTCGATCGCCTTGACGCGCGCGGAGCCCGAGATCCGAGCGGTTTCTTCGACCGTCAGTGGATTGACCGGTGGGTAAAGCACGAGGGGCGCCGATTCGCCGGCGGGGGCCTTCTCGGTTTTCTGGTCTGACTTGCAGCCCATCAGGGACAGCGTGAGCAGGCTTGTCGAGAGGGCGGCAACGCGAACCAAAGCGCGAGTCTTGTTCATGGCACTATCCTTGTCATCGAGCGCGACAGCGCAGCGTGTCGCGCGGGGAGTAGATGGGAACGCGACCCCGGTGCAGGACCGGGCGCGCCCGAAAGCACAAAGTGGGTATTCGCAAGCGACGCCCCTGCGCCGGGGCCGCGATCCTGGGCTTCCAAGCCTCCCACGCGGACATTCTAGCGTCGGGATACTCACGATGCGCCGCGCAAGGCACAGCCCGGCGTTCATGCGAAGAGGCACGGAGGTAAACTCGGCGACGAATATCGTCGGCGCGGACGAGACGAATGGAAGCAGTCGCACCCCGGGGGGGAGGAATCTCATGACCAAGTCCGCTTTGCAGGAGCGTGTGCGCCGCGAGATGATCGAGTACGCGATCAACGTGGCGTATCTGGCTGTCGTCTTCGCGTCGTTCACGCTGTACCGGCGGCTGGTGCTCGCCTCGTACGACATCGTGTACACGCACTACTTTGTCGCCGTGATCGAAGCGCTGGTGCTCGGGAAGGTGCTGATGATCGGCACCATGCTGCGGCTGGCGCGGGGGATGGAGACGAGGCCGCTCATCTACCCCACCATGTACAAGGCCGTTGCGTTCAGCGTGCTGGTAGGCGTGTTCAAGGTGGTTGAACACGGCATCAAGGGGATGCTGGGCGGGCGGGGGTTCTTCACGGGGGTTTCGGAGATGTCAGCGGATCGGGTTCACGAGTTGATGGCAAATAGCCTGGTTGTTTTCGTGGCGCTGATCCCGTTCTTTGCATTTCGTGAGCTCGGACGTGTGCTGGGGGGAAAGAAGATCCTGCGGATGTTCTTTCAGAAGCCCGTTGAGAGTCAGTGACGCACAGGCGGGCTCCGGCGGGTTGTGTTGGGGAAAGGGCGGCGCTGCTTCAGCACGGACTTCCAAACTGTGCGAGCACGACAGAGAGATCGGCGCTGTTCACGTTGCCGTCGGCGTTGAGATCGGCGCCGGACCCTGGGGTGACCGTGCTGCCGAACTGTGCGAGCAGGACTGAGAGGTCAGCGCCGTTGACGACGCGATCGCTGTTGGTGTCGCCGGGGCACGCGGGGGGCGGGACGGTGCGGATGCGCACGTTGTCCATGGCGAGGTGGTCCCAGTCGTCGCCGCCCTGATCGAAGACGATGGCAAAGCGGTCGATCAGGCCGGTGTACCCGGGGCTGAAGATCTGGTGAGCGGCGAGGAAGACCATGCGACCATCGTCTTCTTCGCGGCCGTCGTACACGGTGACGCCGTCGCGGGAGAGGATGAAGTAGCAGCGTCCGTTGGCATCGAGTCCGCGGCGGCTCCAGAGGTCGGCGCCGTCGAAGTAGAAGTCTTGGCCGTCCTGTGAAACGACGGAGGTGGCGGTTCCTGAGAGGACCAGATAGGTATCAGAGGGGTTGGATGCGAGCGACATGTAGTGCCAGTCGCTGGTGGTCCAGCGGAAGTTTTGATAGCCGTCCTGCATGTGGGTGCCGGTGGGGCTGAGGCCGAGGTCGTTGAAGTCGATCATGATCGATTCCGCACGCAGTGGTGCCGAAGCCAAGGGCATGAGGCACGCCGCGGCGAGCAGCATCGAACGGGGCGAGCGGAAACGTGTCGTCGTCAACATGGGGCAAAACCTCTTCATCTTGGATGGTTGGGGGGGTTACGGGTTCTCGCGTGAAGCTTCATGATTCACTGATCCGACCGATATCTGAGTTCAGCTGCTGAGATCAGCCGTGGGGCTGCTCATGCTGCCTGATCTCAGCCATCGAGAGCCCATTTCGGGGCCCTCGGTTCGGACCGATGAGCAAGAAGCGAATGGTGTGCCAAGGCACAGCAGGGTGTGCGCAGGCAGCGTCCGATACGCGGGGCATATCCGTTTTACGTTGTCGGGGACACGGCACCGGCGCGGTTTCGTTCGGTTCCCGCGACGGCCACGGCCACGGCGGCGTCGCCGGTGACGTTCACGACGGTGCGGCACATGTCGAGGATGCGGTCGACGGCCAAGATCATCGCGATGCCGTCGGCGGGGACGCCGACCGAGCGGAGGACGATGACGAGCATGACCATGCCGCCGGAGGGGATGCCGGGGCTGCCGATGGCGGAGAAGACGGCGGTGAAGACGATCGACGCCTGCTGCGCGCCGGTGAGTTCGATGGCGTAGAACTGAGCGAGGAAAACGGTGGCGACGGCCTGCATGAGGGCGGTGCCGTCCATGTTGATCTTGGCGCCCATGGCGCAGACGAAGCTGGTGATGTCGGACGGGACGCCGAGGCGGTCGCGGACGTTCTGGATGGTGACGGGGAGCGTGGCGGCGGAGCTGGAGCTGCTGAAGGCGACCATCTGGGCCTGAGAGATTCCGCGGAAGAACTCAGGAACGCTGCGCTTGGAAAAGATGCGGACGACCAGCGGGTAGAGGATGAACTGGATGATCGCGAGGCCGAGGATGACGGTGAGGCAGTAGGCGCCGAGCGAGGTGAGCACATCGAAGCCGAGCGTGGCGACGATGGGGGTGATGAGGCAGAAGACGCCGACGGGCGCGAGGTGCATGATGCCGCGGACGATGAGGATGAAGGCCTCGTTGAGACCCTCGACGACCGCGAACACCGGGGCCGAGCGCTCGCGCGGCAGGAGGCTGAGGGCGATGCCGAGCAGCAGGGCGAAGACGACGACCTGCAGCATGTCACCGCGGGCCAGCGCATCGAATGGGTTGGTGGGGACGACTTCGCGCACGAGGTCCCACGGGCGGACGGACTTGGCCGAGGAGACGACGCGCTCGGCGGTGCCGGACTGGGTGGTGGCGAGGAGTTTCTCGCGCGCCTCGGGGCTGATGAAGCGCGGGCCGCCGGGCTGGATGAGGTTTACGAGCCCGAGGCCGACGCCGACGCTGAGGAAGGCGGTGCAGGCAAAGATGCCCGTGGTCTTGCCGCCGATGCGGCCGAGCTTCTTGAGGTCGCCCAGCGAGCCGATGGCGAGGATCATCGCGAAAAGGATGATCGGGACGGCGATGAACTGCAGGGCGCGCTTGAAGAGGTCGCCCAGGACCTGGTTGAGGTTGATCAGGAAGGAAATGACGCCTGCGGCAAAGGTGCCTTCGCCGGCGCTTGTGCGGATCGAGGGCCCCCAGACATTGAGCGCGAGCCCGGCGGCGATGCCGAGTGCGAGGCCGATGAGGATCTTGTAGTGGAGGGGGAGTTTCACGAGTGGTGGCGGGCGTGTTCGCGGAGGCTGGAGTCGGGTCAGGATAGTGGAAGGCGTTTGCGGCTGGGTTCGGCTGGCCCGTGGCCCTGAAACCCACCTCAGTCCACAGAAGCGATGAAAGTCCGGTTGGTCGCTGTGCGGCTACACTTGGCTGCGAGTTGTCAATTGAGCAAGAAAGCAGGCGGCGACATGGGACGGGCGTGGTTCGGCAAGTTTCGACTCGATCGTGGCGTCCTTCGGTGGTGGTTGCTCGTGGTCGGCCTGGTCGTGATCGACACGAACTGGACGCTCTTCTTCGTAGGCACGGGGCTGGTTTGGACCGGCGCTGTATTGCACTTCATCAGCAAGGGGTATCTGCGGCAGAATCGGGTGCTGACGCGCTCGGGGCCGTATCGCTTTTGCCGCAACCCGTTCTACCTCGCGAACCTGATTGCCGAGACCGGTCTGATCGTGATCATCGGGCAGTGGTGGGTAGGGGCGGTGTATCTGCCGGTGTGGTTCTACGTGTACGGGCGTCAGATTCGGAAGGAAGAGGCGAAGCTGGTTCGGATCTTCGGCGAGGAGTTCGAGGCGTACCGGCGGGCGGTGCCGCGCTTGTGCCCGCTGCCGTGGCGCGTCGGGCCGAAGGATGCGTCGGGCTTCTCGTGGCGCAACCCGAACATTCTGGCGGAGGGAGCGGTGGAGCGGAGCCTGCGGCTCGCGTCGTATCCGTTGCTGCTGCTCGCGATGGACCAGATGCAGGACCTTCGCTGGGCGTCGGTGAACGAGTTTGACGACTGGGCGCCGTGGTTGCTGGCGGGCTTCGTGGCGTTGTTCGTGCTTGGGCTCTGGTCGAGCATGGTCTTGCCGCGGTTGTGCGAGAAGACAACGACTCCTGCCGTGGGCTGAGGCTTCGGCGCGAATGGCGGGATGCGGCACGATGGCGAACAGTGATCCCCGACGATCTCCGGCGGATGTTCGGTTGAGGCCGGTTGAGCGGGAAGATCTGCCTGCGCTCTTTCAGTTTCAAACTGATGACGAGTCGAACCAAATGGCAGCGGTGATTCCGCGCGATGCTGAAGCGTTCTTTGCGATCTGGGAGAAGATCTTCCGCGATCCGGCGGTGGTTGCGCGGGCGATCGAGGCGGATGGCAAGTTGGTGGGGAGCATCTCGGTCTTCAAGATGGATGGGCAGGACGCGGTGGGGTACTGGATCGCGAGGGATTGTTGGGGACGTGGAATTGCGACGCGGGCGCTGGGGCTGCTTTTGAAGGAGGTCGCACTTCGTCCGCTGCATGCGCGGGCGGCGCGATCGAATGCGGCGTCGATCCGAGTGCTGGAACGGTGCGGGTTTGTGGTGACGGGTTATCAGCATTCGGGCGCGACGGAGCGGTATCTGGCGTGTGAAGAGGCCGTGCTGATTCTGGAATGATGGGCGGCGGACCGGGGCTGATACTCTTGGTGCATGCCAGGCCTGTTTGCGGGAACATCCCTTGAGCGTCCTGTGACCTGCGAGCGGTGCGAGAAGCCGCTGGCGGAGTGCACGTGTCCGCGCGATGAGCGTGGGAAGGTGATGCCGCCATCGGCGCAGCAGGTGCGGGTGCAGCGGGAGCGGCGGCGGGGGAAGTGGACGACGGTGGTGATGGGGCTGAATCCGTCGGCGACCGATCTTGGAGAACTGGGACAGGCGCTGCGGAAGAAGTTCGCGACGGGCGGGAGCGCGAAGGACGGGGTGATCGAGCTGCAGGGGGATCACCGGGACGCGGTGGTGGCGCACCTGAAGACGATGGGATTCGCAGTGAAGGCGGCGGGAGGATGAGGCCGCAGGTGCGATAACGCGCGGGACGGGGGTTGAAACCGGCGTGCCGGGGCGTGAACGCTTGAGTCGGCGGCGCGGCGTGATAGGGTCACGGGGTCGCGCGAGGGACGCGGCGTTCCGGGAGTGGCCATGGCTCGCATGTTGAATGTGTTGGCGGCGATCGGCGCGGTGGTGTCGTGCGCTGTCGGCGTGCGCGCGGCGGGGCCGGATGTGATCGTGGGCGATATCAATGAAGTGCTGAAGTGGGGGACCGTCGGCGATGTGACGGGGTACTCCTTCGGCACCAACGCGTGCAGCATCGGGACGCAGCCGGTGCAGTGGCAGTTCTCGACGAACCAGCACCCGCTCATCGCGAGCGGGCTGTTCCGCATGTCGACTGTGGACGGCGGGACGCGGATGGAACAGATCGGGATGTCGTGGCTCAAGAATGCGTTTCATATGATTCCGTCGAACTTCTGCGGGACGTGCAACGAGACGTTTGCGCAGGCGCTGCACCCGGGGTGCTCGGATCCGTACTCGGCGTGGCAGAACGGGTCGCAGGCGACCATGGGGGCGCGGTCGGAGGTGAACGCGTTTACGGGGGCGTTCCCGTTCCCGTTCACGCTGGCGTGGAATCAGTCGGGCGATGCGATCTACAAGCGGGTACAGGTGCGCAATGAGGATGTTGATCCGGCGCTGAACGCGGGGGCGACGTACTTTGCGGAAGCGCTGTATGTCGCGCCGGATGATGCGCTGGCGGGGAATGCGGGGAACAACGCGTCGTGGCGGCGACTGGTGGTGCAGGCCCAGACGCAGGGTGGATGGAACCTCGGGCTGGTGGGAACGACGCGGCAGAAGCGGTGCGCGATTCAGGCGTGGAAGGAGTTTGATCCGGCGGTCACGCTCGTGAGTTTGCAGGCGCCGGGCGATGGGCAGTTCATTGCGGGGTCGCTGGTGACAGATCTCGGCGATGGGCGGTGGCGGTATGAGTATGCCGTGCACAACTTGAACAGTCATCGCGGGGCTCGGTCGTTCACGGTTGGATTTGGCGGCGGCGTGCAACTGTCAGAGATCGAGTTCGCGGGACCGTCGCATCACAGCGGCGAGGCGTACGACACGGGTGATTGGGCGGTGAGCATCTCCGGCGGCGTGCGGTGGTCGGTGGAGTCGTTTGCGCAGAATGTCAATGCGAATGCGCTGCGATGGGGAACGCTGTTCAACTTCCGGTTTGTCGCCGATCAGCCGCCGGTGTCGGGGGTGATCGAACTGGGGCTGTTTCGTCCGGGCGCTGCGGGTGAACCGGGGTCACTCAGCTTTGCGGCGATGGTGCCGATGAGCGTGAGCGTGCCGCCGCCTTCGTGCGCGGGGGACGCGAACAGGGACGGGGTGGTGAACGGCGTGGACCTGTCGGTGGTGCTGGGGCAGTTTGGTTTGAAGGCGACACCGGGCGCCGGCGCGGACTTCAACGGCGACGGGGTGGTGAGCGGGGCGGATTTGAGCGTGTTGCTGGGGGCGTTTGGGTCGAGCTGTGATGCCGCGACGTGAGCGCTAGGTGGAGTCGGGATAGAGATAGTTGTAGCAGTTGTCGCGCGGTGGTCTTGGTGCGCGCGGTGTGGGCGGTGGTGGGTGGTTGAGACGGACGGGGAGGGGTGGGAGGGGGCGTTTGCCGGCGGCGCGTCTTGCGGCGGCTTTTTCGGAGAGGACTTCTTTAACCACAGAGAACACAGAGATCACAGAGGGGGAGGGATTGTTTGATGCAGATGCAGATGCAGAGATTGAGTCAGAGATTGGGGAGGGAGATGTAGAGGGGGAAGACCCGCCTCCCGAAGCACCCTCTCTCCCGGCGCGCCGGGAACTCTCCTCGTTTGGTGAATGAGACACACCCTCTCTGTCACTCGCCGAGCCTCGTGACATCTCTCCCGTCGGTGACGGGAGAGAGTGCGAGACAGAGGTTGGGGAGAGAGACGTAGATGGTGAAGACCCCGCTCGCTCACGCTCGGGGTACGGGGTGGGGACAGGGGACAGCTCCTCTAACGTTGGGACGGGTTTGGCTGCGAGGAGTTCGGGGGTGAGTTCTTTGAGTTCGGCGAGGAAGGTTGGGGTGCCGTAGAGCTGGCGGCGTTTGTTGTTTTTCTCGAATCGTCCGGCGAGGAGTTCTTCGCGCTTTTCCAACGTGATTCTGCCGAGGCGTTCGGAGCGGAAGACGTTGAGTTCGGACTGGGCTGCTTTCAACTCGTTGTAGATGCGGTTGTCGCGGTCGATGAAGGTGTAGACGGCGCGCTCGAGGTCGGCTTTGGTTTTGTAGCCGGGGAGCATGCAGTGCGCCATGACGTGGTTTTCTGGCGCATCCTT
>JBGSZV010000169.1:0-14457 GCA_041750235.1 Phycisphaerales bacterium | reverse complement strand
GCACGTCATGCCGCGCGACAGGCCGTCGGTCGAACCCAGCGCCACGCAGCGCACCTTGCCGCCGCCGAGGTGCTTCTGCACTTCGCCGGTCAGCTTGAGGTGGCCGACGCGGGTCTCGGCGTCGACCTTGACCGCGTTATAGATGTCCGGGAGCTTGTCCTCGGCGAACTGAGCATCAAACGTCGAGCCGATCACCTGAGTGATCACACCGCTGGTAGCCATGCGCAACCTCGTCTAGGGCCAATGCGAATAAAGACTGGAAGGGCCAAGAAGATAGCGGCTGGACCCACCCCCCGCCACAACCCCGCCCCACCCCCCGACCACCCCCACCCGCTCAGACCCCAACCAGGGCGTCATGGTGAACCGCACCTCAGCACCCTAGACTCATAACCTCGTGGGACGTAACCCCGCGGCGGAGCACGCCCGACGTTCCCACCCCCCTTTGGAGCAGCTCTCGATGACCGCCTTGGCCACCCGTTTGTCGTCTTTCGCGCGCGTCGCCTGTGCCCTCACCCTCATCGGCGTCCCCGCGATCGCCCAGGCGGAGAGCGTTGACCTCCGCCCCAAGTTCGAGAAGGGGGCCGAGGCCACCTACAACCTCGACCTTTCCGCCGACAACCAGTTCAACATGGGCGCCGCCAGCGGCGACTCCCAGAAGCAGCACGTTGAACAGACCGTCGGCCTCAAGCTGGTCGTCAAGGAAGTGGACGCCGAGAAGGGCGCCACCGTCGACCTCGTCTACGAGAGCATCAAGTTCAAGAGCGAAGGCGGCATGTTCGCCGCTGAGTTCGACAGCGCCCAGCCCGTCGACAAGGACGCGGGCAATCAGTTTGCCGGTTCCTTCCGCCCCCTCATCGGAACCACCCTCACGCTGACCATCGACAACAACGGCAACGTCACCGAGGTCAAGGGCGGCGAAGCCCTCGCCGGCGGCGTTACCGGACAGATGCTCTCCGGCTACGTCACCAAGGGCGGCGTCGGCGGCCTCCTCGGCCCCATCTTCAGCACCCGTCAGGCCAAGGCCGAAGCCAACGTCGGCGACACCTGGACCTACGAGGACATCATGCCCGGCAGCATGCTCGGCGAAATGAAGATCGTCTCCACCCACACCCTCAAGTCCGTGGACGCCGGCCTCGCCAACATCGACATGACGGGCAAGATCGAACTCAAGGCCGCCGACATGGGCCCCAAGATGGAGATGAAGGAAGGCTCCTACGACGGCAGCTATGTCTGGGACACCAAGGGCGGCATGCTCAAGAGCATGAAGACCACGCAGATCGCCACGATGGAAGGCGACCTCGGCAACGGACCCATGACCGTCAAGAGCAACGCCACCACCACCATCACCCGCGTCAAGTAAGCGGTTGATCGCAACACACGGCCGTCGCACCGCGAGAGCGTGGCGACGGCTTTTTCTTTGGTGATCTCTCAGTCGCGATCATCGCCCGCATCACGCGTCAGGTCGCCCTCGACCGCCAATCCGCGCGACAGGAGATTCAACCCCGCGCGAACATCAGGCGTGACATCCACGAATCGCACGCCGATCTCCCAGCGGCGCCACGCGGTCTTTCGCGTCCATACGACATGACACGCCAGCCGCAGCGAACCCGCCGGTGCATGCACCATGATCGCGGTGACCGACCCCGGCACAACGCCCGGCTTGCCGCGCGACAGGGCGCGCAGCCCGAGGCCCGAGATATCCAGCACACGACCCAGGTCGCACATGAGACGCCCCGCGCCGAAGCGCTTCGCCCGCCGAACGTGCTGACCGGTCTCGACGGACGACTCGTCCGCCTTCGCCGCGAAGCTTCGTCTCATGCCCGAGGACATCGGCCCACACCGCGCGCGCCTTGATCGCGACCCTTCGCAGGCGCTGTTGAGCAAGAAAACTCGAAAGATGCCGTTCCATGAGGCACTGCATATGCGGCCCGGAAGTTTCAGACTTCCGACCACACGGCCACAGTACAAAATAAGGATAAACACCCGAAATGCCGGGCCGCTGACTTAGATTATTCGGCCAACTCAGTTGTCAGCCTCTCGGACTTTGCTATCGTGCCACCGGTTATTCGGGCAAGAGACGTGGGGGTCTTCTGCCCGACCCAATAGCCCACGGCACACAGGCGACCGATCCGGACACCATCGGACGCCGTGGCCGCGTTCTCAGAACTTGGTGTCGTCACCCTTGCGCAGGACGTAGCCCTCGGCCGCAATCCCGCGCGCCACCAGATTCAGCGATGCCCGCGTCTCGGGCTCGACATCGTCGAACTGCAGCCCGATCTCGGTGTGACGCCAGTCCGCCTTCCGCGTCCAGACAACGCGGCACTTCACGCGGATCGCCCCCTCGGGAGCATGGATCACCAGCGGGAACGTCTCACCCTTTTCGACACTGGCCTTGCCCTTGACCTTCACACGCATCCCGCCGCCCGAGATGTCTTCCACGGCTCCAAGCTCGCACCGCAACGACATCGGCTTGAGCCGGCCGCCCTTGCGGGCCTGCCCTGCGAGGCGAGACGCGGTGTCATCAGGGTTGGACGGAAGTTGGAACGTCACAGTCGGGCTATCGGCCGGTCTCACCCTCGACTCCAGCCCGAAGGAAGCAGCGGAGTTGCAAGTCCGTCTGTGCCAGACGCTTCGGGTACCGTGAGCAGGCTGGCCCCGACAAGGAGATGACCGATGAGACCGCTTTCGCTCCTTCTTGCGCTTGTTCTCGGCCTCTGCTCTCCTCTGACCACCCGGTTGTCCGCCGCGGTCTGGTCCGGCGATATCCACCTGCCCGGCGGCGCCCAGATCGGCGTGACCTTCACCCTCACCGAGGCGACCACCGATCAGCCGGCCTCCGGCGTCATCACCATCCCCGCTCAGAAAGTCGAGAACGCGGCCCTCACCGACGTGACGATTGCCGAGGACGGCGCATTCTCCGCCACCTACAAGCCCGAAGGAGTCGGAGAGAACATGTGGTGCCGATTCACCGCGGTCGGCTTCGACTCCGGCGCGAGCGCTCTCGGCCACATGAAGCAGATGGGCCAGCTCTTTGCCGTCACACTGAAGAATGAGCAGGATCAGATCGCGCGGCGCTTGCCGGGCCCCATGGATCCCGAAGCATGGCGTGGAGCCATCCACCTGCCCGGCGGCCAGACCCTCAACTTCACCACCCAGTTCTCCCGCTCTCCCACCCTTGAGATCACCGCCACGATGAGCATCCCTTCCCAGGGGCTCACCGATGGCGAACTCCACGACCTCGCCACCAACGAAGAAACGATGCGCTTCACCCTGAAGCCAGACGGGGCCCCCGAGCGCGCGTGGGCCAGGTTCTTTGCCGTACGCTCCTCCAATGGCGACACCGCGATCGCCACCATGGACCAGATGGGCTCCAAGTTTGCCGTCGAGATGGAGCGCATCGTCGAAGGCAAGGAGAGCGCCATCCTGCCCAAGCGCCCGCAGACTCCGCGACCCCCCTTCCCCTACATCGCGCGCGACGTCGAGTTCGTCAACGACATCAGCACCTTCAAGCTCGCCGGCACGCTCACCATTCCGGCCGCCGCCGGGCCGCACCCCGCCGCCATCCTCATCACCGGCTCGGGTCAGCAGGACCGCGACGAAACCATCTTCGATCACAAGCTCTTCCTCGTCATCGCCGATCACCTCACCCGCCAAGGCATCGCCGTCCTCCGCCTCGACGACCGCGGCGTCGGCGGCTCTACCGGCGACCCCACCACCGCCACCACGCAAGACTTTGCCACCGACATCGCCGCGGCGCTGAAGTTCCTCCAGGCCCAGCCCGAGATCGACCGCAACCGCGTCGGCCTCATCGGCCACAGCGAGGGCGGCGTGATCGCCCCGATGGTGGCCGCCACACACCGCAGCGACGTGAAGTACATGGTCCTGCTCGCGGGCACGGGTGTGAGCGGGCGTGAGATCTCCATCCGCCAGGGAGAGCTCATGGCCCGTGCGGCCGGCATGCCCGAAGCGGCGATCGATCAGCAGAAAGCATCCCTTCCCAGGATTCTCGATCTGATCGAAGCCGATGCCAGCGATGAGGAGATTGCTTCCGCGATCCGCGCCATGGGCGTCGAACAATCGCGCGCCGCGGGCGTTGATCCCGAAAGCCCCCAGGGCAAGGCCACCATCGAGTTGGTCGTGCGGCAGCAAACGTCGTTCCTCGCCTCCAAGTGGATGCGATGGTTCATCAAGTACGACCCGCGCCCCATGCTCAAGCTCGTTTCCTGTCCGGTGCTGGCGCTCAACGGTTCGCTCGACACGCAGGTGCCCGCGGACATCAACCTCCCTGAGATCGAGAAGGCGTTGAAGGCGGGCGGCAACACCGATGTCACCATCCTTACCCTTCCCGGCCTCAACCACCTCTTCCAGACTGCCAAAACCGGCGCACTTGACGAGTACGCCCGGATCGAAGAGACCTTCGCTCCCGTCGCCCTCGACGCCATGACCACCTGGATCCGGCGTCGCGTCGGACTGGGAGACTGACCCGCTCCAAGCTCATCCCCGAGAGAACACCGCCGTGCCCGACCTCGCCGCGCTGATGACCACCGAGAACCTGATCGCTTTCCTGACCCTCGCCGGGCTGGAGATCGTTCTCGGCATCGACAACATTGTCTTCATCGCCATCCTGACCGGCCGTCTCCCGAAAGAGAAACAGGGCCGCGTGCGTCAGATCGGGCTGTTGCTCGCCATGGGGATGCGCATCGGCCTGCTGCTCGCCATCGCGTGGGTGATGAGCCTCACCAAGCCGCTCTTCAGCGTGCTCGAGCACACCATCACCGGCAAGGATCTCGTCCTCATCCTCGGCGGGCTCTTTCTGATCGCAAAGGCCACCTACGAGATCCACCACCGCATCGATGATCACACGGCGCCCGGCAGCCCTGACAGCCCGCGCCGGTCGAAGATGCACTCCGTGTCGGCAATCCTGACCCAGATCGTGCTCCTCGACATCGTCTTTTCGCTCGACTCGGTGATCACCGCGGTCGGCATGGCCAAGCAGATCTCCATCATGGTCGCTGCTGTCGTCACGGCGGTCATTGTCATGATGGTCTTCGCCGGCAAGATCAGCCGCTTCATCGAGAAGCACCCGACGATGAAGATGCTGGCGCTCTCGTTCCTCATCCTGATCGGCGTCGTCCTGGTCGCCGACGGCTTCCACCAGCACATCTCCAAGGGCTACGTCTACTTCGCGATGGCCTTCAGCCTCGGCGTCGAGATGCTCAACATCTGGGCCGGCGCCAACAAGAAAAAGGCGATGGCCGCCGATCTCCCATCAATCAAAGCCTAGACCGAAGCGATCCCATCGAGGCATGTACGACCGGCCCGGATCCACGGAGATCGCCACCCCCGGCGATCGCCCCACGATCAGCCGCCGCGGCACGAACCCGAACACCCGCGAATCCGCCGACTCGTCGCGGTTGTCGCCGAGCATGAGATAGCACCCTTCGGGCACCGTCACAGGCCCCATGCTCCGGAGAGCGTTGATGCCCGGCGTCGACATCACGGCATGCGCATACCCCGCACCACTCGTCGGAAGCGTCTCAGTCGACACCACCCGCGCCGGCGCCGGGTTCGCCGCCGACCACGCAATGCTTCGCGCATCCGCGGTCGAGTACCCCACGCCCTTGCCGTTGATGAATAGCGCGTTCCCGCGCATCACCACCTCATCCCCCGGCACGCCAATCACGCGCTTCACCAGCCGCTGGCCGTCCTTCGGCGAGTTGAACACCACCACCTCGCCGCGCTCGGGGGCGTCCCACTGCGCAAACCATCGGTGGGTGAACGGCACGCGCAGGCCGTACGCCAGCTTGTTCACGAAGATGCGGTCACCCTCCAGGATGGTCGGTTTCATCGAGCCCGTTGGCACATCGTTCCAGTCCGCCACCGCCGACCGGAAGGTGCACAGCACGATCGCGATGCACGCGAACGGCCGGATCCAACCCTTCCACGCCTTCTCCGCCGACCTCTTCATCCACGCGCGCATGATGGCCTCCTGGGACTCGCCCCAAGAGACTTGTTCCGGACCGTCCGACCCGTCTTTCAGCCCGGGGCGCGGGGCCGCTCCTGGGCCACCATCTGCTGGATGTAAACCTGGAAATCGTCGTGCAGGATCTTCATATTGGGACCCAACATCATGCTCTGGAACGAGTCCTCGCGGGCGATCTCGCGCATCCGCTTGTCCCAGCTTTCAAAGTAGTCGCTGGGCAACTGCCGCTGTCGGTGGCTGAACCACACGATCTCGAACACCGACAGCTGCATCAGGTTGAAGAAGTACTCCCGGATCTCCCGGTCGGTCTTCAACCCCTGCACATCATGCTTGTACACGTGCGCCAGCGACGGATCGTCCACACGCATCCGCCGGAGCTGCATCTGCATCTCAACCAGGTGCGTGAAGTTCGCGACATGCCGCGCCGCGCGTCCCTTGCGAAACTCGATGGCCGTATAGATGAACCCGCCCGCGATCGCGAGCGAAGAGATCGCTTGGAGGATGGTGCGGAGGAGTTCGTAGTCCATGGAGGCCTCACACCCCCACCGGCTTCCGCGACTCGTTCAAAAGCCGGCGCAAGACCGTGTGCAGCACACCGCCGTTCTCGAAGTACGTCACCTCAACCGGCGTATCCACGCGGCAGCGCGTATCGAACTCCACCTTCTTGACGTCCTTCTTCGTCGCGATCACCTTCACCGTCGCACGCGGCTCCAGCGGTTGCGGCAGAACGATGTCGAACGTCTCGGTGCCATCGAGCCCGACGCTCGCCGCGGTCTGACCCGGCATGAAGCACAACGGCAGCACGCCCATGCCCACCAGGTTCGACCGGTGGATGCGCTCGAAGCTCTCGGCGATCACCGCGCGAACACCCAGCAGCAGCGTCCCCTTGGCCGCCCAGTCGCGAGATGAGCCCATGCCGTAGTCCTTGCCCGCCAGCACCACCAGCGGCGTGCCCTCCGCCTTGTAGTTGAGCGAGGCGTTGTAGATCGGAACGATGCTCGTCCCGTCGCCCTTCTTGGAGAAGTCGCGCGTCCACCAGCCTTCCTTGGCCTTTCCATCCGGGCCTGCGGTCAGCTTGTTCTTCACGCGCACGTTCGCGAACGTGCCACGGGTCATCACGCGGTCGTTGCCACGGCGGCTGCCGTAGCTGTTGAACTCGCTCCGCGGCACACCCAGTGTCTTCAAGTACTCACCCGCCGGGCTCGCCTCGGCGATATCACCCGCCGGCGAGATGTGGTCGGTCGTCACACTGTCGGCCACGAACACCAGACACTTCGCCCCCTTGATCGGCTTGATGCCCGGAGGATTGATGCCCATCCCCTCGAAGTACGGCGGGTTCTGGATGTACGTGCTCTTCGCGTCCCATTTGTACAGTTCGCTCTTGGAGACCGGCACCGCGTTCCACGTCGGGTTGCCCGTGAAGACGTTGGCGTACTGCGTGCGGAACTGGTCCGGAGTCGCGCACTGTGCCTTGAGCGCCTGCACCTCGGCGTGCGTCGGCCAGATGTCGCGCAGGTACACCGGCTTGCCCGCGTGGCTCGTGCCGATCGGGTCCTTCGAGATGTCGATGCCGACATTTCCCGCGATCGCGTACGCCACCACCAACGGCGGGCTCGCGAGGTAGTTGGCCTTCACATTCGGGTGCACGCGCCCCTCGAAGTTGCGATTACCCGACAGCACGCTCGCCACCACGAGATCGCCCTTCTTGATCGCCCCCTCGATCTCCTCCGGCAGCGGTCCCGAGTTGCCGATGCACGTCGTGCAGCCGTAGCCCACGGTGTGAAAGCCCATCGCCTCCAGGTCTTCGGTGAGGTTCCCCTTGTTGTAGTACTCCGTCACCACCTTGGAGCCCGGCGCGAGCGAGGTCTTCACCCACGGCTTGCTCTTCAGTCCCAGCGCCCGCGCCTTCCGCGCGACCAATCCCGCCGCGATCATCACGTCCGGGTTGCTGGTGTTCGTGCAGGAAGTAATCGCCGCGATCACCACGTCGCCGTGGTGCAGGTTGAACTTCTTGCCGTTGAACGTCACCGGCACGCCGACGCAGCCGGCATCCGACTCGCCGTTCGGAGACGGCGGAGTTCCGGTCGTCGCGCCGCCCTCATCAACCCAGCGGCTGGTGTTCACGCTCTCGGCGACCACCTTCTTGCCGAACGAATCGACCAGTTCCTTGTTCCACGACGTCTTCACGTTCGTGAGCGCCACCCGGTCCTGCGGCCGCTTCGGGCCCGCGAGCGACGGCACCACATCGGCCAGATCCAGCTCGATGACATCCGTGAACTCGGGCTCCGGCGCCGACTCGGTCCAGAAGAGACCCTGCGCCTTCGAGTACTTCTCGACCAGTTCAACAGTCGCCTCATCGCGCCCCGTGAACCGCAGGAAGTCGATCGTCATGGTGTCGATCGGGAAGAACCCGATCGTCGCGCCGTACTCCGGCGCCATGTTCGCGATCGTCGCACGATCCGGCACGCTGAGCGCCGCCATACCCGGCCCGAAGAACTCCACGAACTTGTCGACCACGCCCTTCTTCCGCAGCATCTCAGTGACCGTCAGCACCAGGTCGGTCGCGGTCGCGCCCTCCTTGAGCTTGCCCTTGAGCTTGAAGCCGATCACCTGCGGCGTGAGCATGTAGATCGGCTGGCCGAGCATCACCGCCTCGGCCTCGATGCCGCCGACACCCCAGCCCACCACGCCAAGACCGTTGATCATCGTCGTGTGCGAGTCCGTGCCGACGCACGAATCCGGATAGGCCACCGTCTCCCCGTTGATCTCGCGCGTCCACACCGCCTTGGCGAGGTACTCCAGGTTCACCTGGTGCACGATCCCCGTCGCCGGCGGCACCGCGCGGAAGTTCCGCAGGCTCTGCTGGCCCCACTTGAGAAACTCGTAGCGCTCGTTGTTGCGCTCAAACTCCTTCTGCGCGTTGATCGTCAGCGCCACCTTGCTCGCATACGCGTCCACCTGCACCGAATGGTCGATCACCAAATCACACGGCACCAGCGGGTTGATCACATTCGGATCACCGCCCAGCTTCTTCATCGCGTCCCGCATCGCCGCAAGGTCCACGACGCACGGCACGCCGGTGAAATCCTGCAGCACCACCCGCCCCGGCATGAAGGGCAGCTCGAGCTGCTCGGGGTTCTTCGCGTTCCACTTGGCCAAGCCCACCACGTCGTCGTTGGTGACGACAAACCCGTCCACGTTCCGCAGCATCGCCTCCAGCAGCACCTTGATCGAGTACGGCAGCTTCTCGACATGCCCCACCTTCTGCTGGATAAGGGCGTTGAGGTCGTAGTAGGTGTACGTGCCGTGCTTGGTGGAAAGGGACTTCTTGCTGTTGAACGCGCCTGTAGCGGCCATGGCGAATCACTCCGTGGTGGTGTTGACGAGGGAAGTATCGTCGTTCCCGCGGCATGAGTCGAATCGATGCAGATTTGAAGTTCGATAACTAGTGTTTATCGGATTGCCGAAGTTTCGATCCCGCGACGCCGAGCAGGACGCCGGAAACACCCAGAAGTCCACAAGCTGCGAAGGCGGCACGACGCATGTACCGGAACGCACTGCCTTGCAGGGTCAGATAGTCGAATCCAACCTCGACGGGCCCCTTTGTCTCAGGCATGTTGGCGGCCGAAGCGACGACCGCAGGGTCCCACCCGGCATCCCGCACCAACTGTTCGAACATCTTGGCGACGTGGACGCCGGCGAACCCCTCGCCGAGATGCACGAAAAGCGCCAACACACCAGCTGCGATCACGAACGCAATGCCAATCACGAGGCACCGTGTCCCGAACGCCGACGCTGGCGACATTCCGTTCATGTCAAGTTCCCGACGCGAACTCGCCGCCGCCAACAGCGATCGCCACCGGCACTTCCTCCGCCGCCTCGTCCGCCATCCCCGCGTTCATCCCGAGCGGCCAGATATGGAAGTGCCCCCGGTCGTCCCTCATCATCGGCGCGTACCGGATCACCCACCGACCCCAGATGCCATTGTGGTCGATGAAGCCGTCGTACTCGACCGTGTGCTGCCCGGGGTACCGCTTGGTCATCGAGCAGCGACCCGTCTCGGTGTCGTAGACCTCCGCCACCACAAACGCCCCCGCCGCATCGCCGCCGCCGCCGGTGATGATCCCCTCGCTGAAGGTCAGCCCCAGTTCCTGCGGCCCCTTCCGGCCCCATTGGATGTAGAACCCCGTCCACGGACCCGACGGCAGTCGGTCGTCCGTCTCCAGAGTTGCAACTTCGTGCTCAGGTCGGCGTGGTCGGTTCATCATTCCTGCATCCGGTGCGGGTTCTGCGAGTATATCCCTCAGCCTCAACTTCCCGGGGGCGTGTGCGCGATCAACTTGTCTGGCTTGCATCCGGAAAACACACCATGGCCACCTCTCGTCGCGACTTCATCGCCCTCACCCTCGGCTCCTACGCCGCGCTCTCCCTCGGTCACGGCAAGGCGCACGCCCGCCGTCCCGCCGACGCGAAGAAGCTGAAGATCCTCATCCTCGGCGGCACCGGCTTCCTCGGCCCGCACACCGTCGAGGCCGCCCTCGCCCGTGGGCACGAGGTCACCATCTTCAACCGCGGCAAAACCGAGAAGCGCCGCAAGGAGATCGGCGCCGAACTCGACTTCATGGACAAGGTCGAGATCCTCTACGGCAACCGCGACCCCAACCTCCACTCCGACGAGAAGGACGACACCTCCCCCAAGGGGCTCGACGCCCTCAAGGGCCGCTCGTGGGACGCCGTCATCGACAACAGCGGCTACTACCCGCGCATCGTCAAAGCCTCAGCCGACATGCTCGCGCCGAGCATCAAGCACTACATCTTCATCTCCAGCATCTCCGCCTACGCCGACAACTCCAAGCCCGGCAGCGATGAATCAGCGGCCGTCGCCACCATGCCCGACCCGGCGCTCGAGAGCATGGGCGACCAGATGCAGTACTACGGCTCGCTCAAGGCGCTCTGTGAGCAGGCCGCCGAAGCCGCCATGCCCGGCAAGACCGCCAACGTGCGCCCCGGATACATCGTCGGACCGTTTGATCCCACCCCCCGCTTCACCTACTGGCCCGTGCGCCTCAGCCAGGCCAAGGGTGACCGCACCGAAGTGCTCGTTCCCGGCAAGCCCGAAGATCCCGTGCAGATCATCGATGCCCGCGACCTCGGCGCGTGGCTCGTGACCATCTGCGAGAACTCCGTCACCGGCGTGTTCAACGCCGTCGGCCCGGCCAACACGCTCACCGCCGCCGAGATGCTCGCCGCCTGCAAGACCGCCGCCGGCACCGACGCCACCTTCACCTACATCGACCCCGAGTTCGTCCAGATCCACAACGCACAAGGCCCGCCCTGGCCTATCCTGATTCCGCCCCTGGGCGATCACGCGGGCTTCCACCAGTGGAGCAACAAGAAAGCCGTCGCCGCCGGGCTGAAGTTCCGCCCGGTCGTGGACACCGCCAAGGACACGCTCGCCTGGTTCCAATCGATGTCCGACGAACGCAAGGAACGCCTCTTCGCCGGCTTCCCGATGGTCACCAAGGAAGGCGAGATCCTGGCCAAGTACCGCGATGCCGTGAAGGAACGCGATTCCAAAGGCTGATCGCTTCCTGGACTCCCATATGCACTCCCTCAGCGTCAGAGATTACAGAGGCGTCGTTTAGACGAAGCACGAACTGAATCCTGAATCTTCTCTGTGAACTCTGAGCCTCTGTGGCTAACCCTTCTTCCTGCCCACACCCATGAGCGCCCGCTCAAACGCCCCCGCCGCAGCGCCCGGCACGCGATCGCGCCTCCGCACCAGCGCCAGCTCGCGCGCCACTCTTCCATCACGGCACGTCAACCCCTCGCCCGCACCCAGCGCAAAGCGGCTCACCAATCCCACGCCGATCCCCGCCTCCACCATCGACTTGATGCTCTCGATCGACCGCAGCTCCATCACCACATCCAGCGACAGGCCCCGCATCGCCAGTTCCTTGTCGATCACGCTCCGGACCGCCGAGCCCGCCTCAAAGCCGATCATGCTCTCGCCGGCAAGGTCCGCCCAGCGGAACGCCTTCTTGGCTGCCAATCGATGGCCCGGCGGCACGATCAGACGCAGTTCATCCTCCACCCACGGCGTCACCAGCAGGTCCCGGGCCGAGGGCACCTCGATCGGCAGCGTCACGATCCCCAGGTCCAGTTCACCCGACAGCACCGCGCTCGCGGTCGTGCGTGAACCCGCCTCGCGCACGAAGAACCGCACGCCCGGGTGCTTCTTGTGAAACTCCGAGACAACATTCGGCAGGAGGTATGTCGTCGCGGTGGCGCCGCCGCCCACGCGGATCGACCCGCGCTCGAGCCCCATCAGCTCGCGGACCGACTGCACACCGGCATCGACCCGCCGCAGTGCTTCCTCGGCACTCTCAAGAAAGAGCCGCCCGGCATCCGTCAGCTCGACCCCGCGTCCCGTGCGGTGCAGCAGTTCCGCGCCGACTTCCTTCTCCAGTTTCTTGAGCATCGCCGACAGCGCCGGCTGCGTGACGCCCAGCGCTTCAGCGGCGCGTGTCATGTGGCCATGCTGCGCAATCGCTCGAAACTGGCGGAGTGCCGTGAGTTCCATGCGGCGCCAGTGTAGTCAGGAATGAAACGAACCCCGCGGCGTGCAAGCACACTGCGGGGTTCGATGGTGTGTCTCTGGGAAGCACCGAGTCGTTCGAGCGGTCAGTTCCCGCCCTTGCCCTCGGCGATCTTCTGCATCATCTGCTCGAGCTTGGCCATGCGGTCCTCGAACGCCCGCTGCTGGGCGTCACGATCCGCCTTCATGGCCTCGATCTGCGCCTTGAGCGCTTCATTCTGCGCCCGCAGTTCGGTCTCCAGCCTCGGCGAAGCGCTGCTCGGTGTGCCGGGGTATGAGGGCGCCGCGGGCGCCGGCGGGACCACCATCATCTCGCGGAGCTGGTCTCCGAGTTGTCCCTGGAATCGCAGTACCTCGCCACGCAGCCGCGGCGCCTGTTGCGCCACGTCCGACGCGAGTTCCTTGGCGATCACCGCCACTTCCGCGCCAAGTTCCGACATCTGCTTCCCGAGCTTCTCGGCCTCTTCACCGGCCGCTTCACTCAGTCGCGCGCTCAACTCGGACATCTGCGCGGACAGTTCACTCATCTTCGCCCGCAGTTCCGCGGCGCGCTCGCCGTAGGCGTTGCGAAGATCAAAGAAGGGCGTCGGCGCCGCGGTCCCGCCCTGGCTGGGCCACGGCACACCGGGGGTCGTCCAGCTTCCCTCGCCCGGCCGTTCGGCGTCGTACGCCGCGAGCGTGATGGTGACGTCCTTGGCCTCGCCGCGACGGAGCACGCCGAACACCATCTGATCACCCGGCTCCTTCTCGCGCAGCACCTTCCGGATCACCTCCTGGGGCGCCGGCTTCTGGCCGTCCACGCTCACGATCACGTCGTACTGCTTGAGCCCCGCGGCCGCCGCCGGCAGATCGTCGCGCACCGATGTCACCAGCGTGACCTCTTCACGCTTCACGCCCAGTTGCTCCGCGGTCTCGAGGGACGCCACGCCCATCGTGATGCCCATCATCACCTTGGCGGGCTGCATGGTGATCGCGACGCCGTAGGCCTCCTGCGCCTGCCGCCACGCGTCCTGCTCCAGCGACATGGCCCGCATGTCGCCGTCGCCGAGCACGACGTGATCACCCCGCCGGTAGATCGTGGCGACCGCTTCGCCGCTCTCATCGAGTACTTCATGGCTCGACCAGTTGTCGTCCATCGACTTCTCGGCGACTTCCTTGCCGTTGAGCATGATCCTGGCGACGCCGTCCTCAACCGTCACTTTCACGACGTTCTTGCCGTCGTTTAAAGTGCTCTCGCTGCGCGACTGCGACACCGCCTGCGACAGGGTCTCGGTCGCCCGCGGTGCTTCGCGCACCACGTTGCCGCTCTCGTCAATAAGCACACCGCCCGCCTGCTGCGCATGCGCCGCGATCGAAACCGCCGCGCCCGCGGCCGCCGCGAGCATCACCGCACCCTTGATCGTCATTCGAACCTTCATGGCCGTCTCCTTCACGGCGCCACTCGCACTTGCCGGCAGCGCGCCGAAGCTGTTGTCGGGATCCCGCTCACTCCACCCGGACGCCCGGGTTCCCGATGCTGAACGTGTATTGACCCGTCGGCACGAAGCGCTGACGCCCGTGCTCATCCGTGGTGACGCGCAGCGTCTGCACATCCGTCGCCTTCACGCGCTCCACCACCGGTCGAACGATGAAAATGTCGCGCGCGCCCGCATTGCTCGCCTCGGTCGCGTCGATCATCTGCGGAGGCAGCACCGCCACGATCCGCCCGTCGTCCTTGCCCGCCTCCAGGTACCGGTCGTACGCCTGATCCGGCGTCGCCGAAGAGATCGGAATGAGCCCAGCCTGCTGAGTGCCATTGCCGGCCGGCAGATGCACGCTCTGGGGGGCGTTCCGCTGGTGAACGCCCAGCCACGCCAACCCAAGCACCGCCGCCGCT
>JBGSZV010000168.1:0-6614 GCA_041750235.1 Phycisphaerales bacterium | reverse complement strand
GCGCCGCGAGCACCGACCGCTGCGGCCATCGCCGCCGCAATCGCCGGGATCGCCGTCGGCTTCATCCGCAACCGGTGATCCGCCTGACCGCCGGTGAGCGTCATCGTGCTCTCGACGCTGTAAATACGACTCATCTTCGCTTCGACGGCACGCTGGCCGGGCACGAAGCGGGCCGCGGCAAAGCCACGCGACTCTTCCAGCGATCCATCAGTCCCCAGGAAATCGCGATCCAGCGACACGATCGTGCGCGCCTTCTCGACGTTGTAGACCGCCTTCATCGCCGAGCCGAACGCCATGCGGGCGCCGTCATCAGTGGCGCCGCTGTCGCTGGCGTCATAAACGTGCCACTTGGCCTCGGGCCAGCGCCGGAGAATGCGATCACGGCCCGCGTCCCGCGACGGGCTCGTCGCCTTCTCGACAAGGAACGAGAGCTTCGCGCCCTTGCTCGCATCGAACGTCGGGAAGTGACTCTTTGCAAACGCCTCGAACGCGCTCCACGCCGTCACGGAAACCGCGCCCTTGCTGGTCTCCTGGAACACTGCGGGATCGCGATCAGGGTCGTACAGATCAAGAATCGCCGCCTGCGCCATCACGCTGCTGCGCCCCATGTTCACCGGGTGAACAGGGTTGCCCTCAAGCTTCGTCGGACGACCTTCGTATGTCTCGGCGAGCAGTCCCTCGCACGACCCGCCCGGCAACGGCATCGCCGTCGCATAGAACAGCGGCTTGCCCGGAACAATGTGCTCAGGGTCCTGGTTGTACGCAAGGATCTTGTGGTCCGGACGACGGCAGCCCGGCACGCTCGCCGCGCCCGCAAGCGCGAGAGAAGCGCCCATCAAGCGAAGGAAGTGGCGACGCGACCCGTCAAGCAGTTCGCTGGCGAATGCCGGGAACTCGCGGTGCAGGAACTCCTTGAACTCGCCGGTGCCGGCAAGGTCATCGAGGCTGCGCCAGTAGGCCTTGCCCGTCGCGGCGCTGACATCGCGCGCCTCAAGCGGCTTCTCAACCGGCAGGCCGGACTTCTTCGAACTGGGGCATTGATCCAAAGTGCTCATGCGTGGCTCGATTCGCTTGTTCTGGTTTCCCCAAGACGCAAGACTCAGGACTCAAGACCAATCCCTAGTAGTGACACGCGCCGCAATGCTGCGGCGGCTGAATCTGCCGCTTCTCCGCAAGCTCCGCACCACGCTTCTTCTGATCGTCTGACGCGAGCAGATTGGCGATGCGATCGAGGTCTGTGATCCGCACCTTCGTGTCGCCCGCGAGCAGCCCGTCAACGTCCACCAGGTGCTTCTCAGGAGCACGGTGGCAATCCAGACACCAGCCCATGCCCAGACCCTGCGTCTGGTACACGATGGGCATCTGATCAATGCGCCCGTGGCACGAATAGCAACTCACACCCGCGTTGATGTGCGCCGCGTGTGGAAAGTGTGCGTAGTCCGGCAGCTTGTGGACCTTGCGCCATTCGATCGGCTCGCCCGACTGGAACGACGTGCGCACGATCGCGAGGTTCTTGTTCGCCTGATGCGCTTTCCACAACACTGGATTCAGATACGCGGTCGTCTCGTCGCCCGTGTGGCAGTTCATGCACGTCGCGGTGTCAGGCACGTTCGAAACGTACGACTCCTCAACGTGCGAGTGGCAATAGCGGCAGTCCATGCCCAGCTTGCCGGCGTGGATCTGGTGGCTGTAGTCCACCGGCTGCGTGGGCATGTAGCCCACTTCCATATAGTCCGGCGTGGCGTAGTACCACGTCCCGACCACCACAACCACAGTCCCAAATCCAAGGCCGACGGCGGCCGCGGTGGGAATCAAGTTCGTCCACTGAGGGAATAGGTTCGACACCGGCTCACCTCACCCTGTGGGAGCCGCGTGCACCGATGGCGAACCACACGCCATCGGGCAACAGCCCCCACGGATACCGACCCGCACCCCCAGCACGGCCGCGCAATCGCCGCCAAGGGTGCTGTGGGGCCGTTCTTTTCTCGGACGGATGCAAAACTGTCAAGCAATCCTCCCGTCCGGCAAGAACGACTGCGCTCCTACAGGACGAAGCCTTCCGACCGGACGGGGGAGACAATATCGGGTACAATGCCACCAGACAAGAACTGATACTGTTAAACAGCAAATCAGTCCCGATCCCTCCACGACCCAAACAGGCAAAAGAGAATGACTCTCAATCCCCGTGCGGATTCATCCACATCGCCCCGCGCCGGCCTTGTCCTCCCGGCAATCACCTTGGGCTTCGGAACCAGCGTCGCCATGTGGGCCGTCGGCTTCATCACCCACCTGCCCGTTGTCCGCGCGCCCACCGAACTCGTCGGTGTGCTGCTCCTGCTCGTGCTGTCGGCGGGCATGTTCCTGGCCGGTCGCATCGGCGGCTGGAAACTCGGCGCCGCCAGCGGCTTCGTCACCGGCCTCGTCAACCTGCTGATCCTCGGCTCGCTCATCGCTGACAAAGCTTCCGGCACCGGCGCGCAGCCGAATGCGGCAGTCGTCGTTGGCGGCTGGATCGCATTTGCGACGCTGGCCGGCGCTGTCTTCGGCGCCATCGGTGATCGCTTCCCCTCGACATCGCGCCACGCCGCCCCGTGCTGGCTCGCCCGCTTTTCAATCGTCGCCGCGGCCTCGGCGCTCCCGGTGCTCCTCTCGGGTGGACTCGTCACCAGCACCGACTCCGGCCTCGCCGTGCCCGACTGGCCCAACAGCTACGGCACCAACATGTTCCTCTTCCCCCTCTCCAAGATGACCGGCGGGATCTACTACGAGCACGCCCACCGACTCTTCGGCTCCCTCGTCGGCCTCACCGTGCTCACGCTCATGATCTGCGTGATCACCCGCGAGCCGCGCAAATGGCTCAAGGCCGTCGCGATCGGCGCATTTCTCATCGTCCTCGCGCAGGGCGTCCTCGGCGGCACCGGCGTCACCGCCGCGCAGGCCCACGCCCCCACAATCGCCGACGCCACCGCCGCGCTCCCCGCGCCCGAGGCCGTACCCGGCAACTACGCCACCCGCACCGACACCGGCTTCAGCCGCGGCATGCGCATGGTCCACGGCATCACGGGCCAGCTCACCTTCGCGTATCTCTGCATGCTCGCCGCATTCCTCAGCCCCGCCTGGTCGCGGGCCGAACGAACGATCACGTCCGATCGCGTCCTGCACTTCTTCACGTGGGCGCTCCTCATCGGCCTCATCATCCAGCTCTCGCTCGGCGCCGCCCTGCGCCACTTCGGCCACATCGCTTTCATGCACACGCACATCACCATGGCGGTGATCGTGCTCGTCATCGCCACACTCGCCGGTTTCCGCGCTTCGGCCCGAGCCAAGGAAGCCGGCGCCGAAGGCGTCCGCAAGCTCGGCAAAGCGGTGGTGCACACCATCGGCCTCCAGGTCGTGCTCGGACTCATCACGCTCTGGCTCGTCATGCCCTACGACCGCGCCGACCCGCCCGCCGGCATCGTCCTCGCGACGGCACACCAGGCGATTGGCGCAGTGCTGCTCGGATTCACCACGCTGCTGTTCTTCTGGACGCGGCGGTTGATGAAGGATTGAGCGCACAAAAAAAGCCCGCGTGAACCGCGGGCTTGGTGTATCAGCCGCAAGTCGCCGCGATCACTCCGGCGCGCCGCCGCTCATGTCATACACCCACGCATCGCCCGCGCGGTTCCACTCCAGCACCTCGCCCTTGCCGAAGAACAGCCCCAGCTCGCGCGTCGCCGCTTCCGGCGAGTCCGAGCCGTGGATGAGATTGAACGAGTTCGAAACACCGAAGTCGCCGCGAATAGTTCCCGGCGCGGCCTTGGAGCCGAACGTCGCGCCCATCAGGTTGCGCGCAATCGTGATCGCGCCGTTGCCGCGGAGCGCCAGCACCAGCACCGGCGAGCTCGTCATGAACTTCACGAGGCCGGCATAGAAGCCCTTGCCCTTGTGCGACTCGTAGTGCGTCTCGGCAAGCTGCTGGCTGATCTTCATCAGCTTGCAGCCGACGATCTGCAGCCCCTTGTCCTCGAACCGGGTGATGATGCGGCCCATGAACCCGCGCTGCACGGCGTCGGGCTTCAGGATGATGAGCGTGGTTTCCATGTCTGAGATCTCCCTTGGGTGTTTCGTTTTGGGGTGGAGATCGTAGCGGCAGCCCCCAAAGATCGTGAAAAGGGTCGATGTCAAAGATTGACATTTCTTGCCATTGTTGATACGGTATCTGTACGGTATACATCAGGAGCCATGCCAATGAACGTCTCCCTCACCCCCGAACTCGAGAAGTACATCAACGACAAGGTCGCCAGCGGCCGTTACGCCTCCGCAAGCGAAGTGGTGCGTGAGGCACTGCGCGTGCACGAAGAGCGCGAACAGAAGCTCGCCGCACTGCGCGCGGATATCGAAGCGGGGCTGCGTGATGTTGAAGAGGGGCGCGTCCGCGAGGCCACCCCAGAGTACTGGGACGATCTCTTGAATCGTGCGCGTGCGGCTGCGGAAGAAGCTCGCCAGAAGGCAATAAAGAAAGCGTCGTGAATGCACGCATCCATCACCGATCACGCCGACGCGGACTTGCTGAGCATTTACGCTCACATCTATTCCTCGACCTCTAGCGAAGACCTCGCCGCTGAAATCGTCTTGCAGATCCGCGCCAAATGCTTCGCCGTCTCTGACGCGCCCGAGGGTGGCAGACCCAGAGACGAGTTCCGACCCGGCGTGAGGTCCACCCGGATCTACAGCTACATCATCCTCTACGAGATCGTGCACGAGAAGATCTACATTCTCCGCATCCTCCACGGCGCACGCGACATCACACCCGGCGACATCCTGCCCCCAACCGAATGATCACTCCCACACGGCACCGAGCATCCCCGCCCCGCACAGCCCTCCGGACAGCAGGATCACTCCCATCCCGAGCGTGAGGTAGATCGTCAGACGTTTGTCCGGAACACCCTTGAGCTCAAGCCTGAGCCGGTGGTCCCAGAAGTGTGTCGAAATCGACCACAACGCAAGACACAAGACATAAAGCACAAACGAACCGATGCCCGCCACCATCGTCATGGCATCATTCGCAACCAACTGCGCAACGCCCGCCGCCGCCCACCCCACCAGCCAGCACGAGTGCAGCAGCGGAAACTCCCGCATCCAAAGCAGCGCCACCATGCGAGTCCGCGCATCCGTGGTCCGTCCGCAAATCCATAGCGCCGGTCCCAGCGTCGCAACCAGCCAACCCGACGCCCACAAACCGAGCGCCACGTTCCCACGCGCGCTGCCTACCACGATGATCGCCGCCACAACGCCGAACACGATCAACCGCCGCGTCGCCATTCTCGGGGTTTCGCGCAGGAAAGCATTTCGCGCCAGTGCTGTGTCGCGGACCGCCTGCGTCACCACCGCGCCGCACTCTGGACACACGCCGGCCGCCAACCCCCGCACGTCGTAGCCGCACGTCAGGCAGCGCACCGCTTCCTGTTCCTGCAATGCGCCCCGATTCTCACGCACTTTTCACCCCTTCCGATGACCCCTTCCCCCTCGACATCACCGCATTCTGTTCTACACTCCACCCGGGAGAGTGGAGAAAGAAATGCGTCACCTATCCAAGTTCGCCGCCGTCGCGGCCATCGGTGCGTTCGCGTCCATCGCCAATGCCGCCCTCGAAACCTACACCATCGATTTCTTTGACGAAGAAGAGGGCCCCGTCGCCCAGCAGCTCCGGCTCTTCCTGCCCGACCTGACCGGGCGTCAGATCGTCGAGGCACGCCTCTACCTCGAGTTCACACCCGCCCCCGGTTTCGATGCCGGTTCCTTCTACCTCCTCGTCGCGCCCCCCGTCGCGCCCGATCCCGGCGCCGACGGCTTCATCTTCCTCGACGCCGCCGCGGACCTCGGCTGGTCCGGAAGCGAAACACAGTCCTTCGAAGGCGTCTTCACCGCCCTCAACGGCGTCCTCAACCCCGGTCTCTGGGGCTACGACGTCTTCCCCACCACCGAGCCGCCAATCCTGATCGGCAGCTTCAGCGCCGACTCCCGCTGGGAGATCGACACCATTGAAGTGCCGTCGCCCGGCACGCTTTTCCTCGCTTCCGCAGCGAGCCTCGTTGCCTTCCGCCGTCGCTCGCGCTGAACGTCGATCCCCTTCCGCTACGATCCCGCCCCGCAGCGCTCACCGCGCTCGTGGGGCGTTTTCTTGCGCAAGGCACTCGACATCGCGATCATCGGCTGCGGCACCGCCGGTCAAGCGTCCGCGATTTTCCTCGCCCGCGCGGGCCACCACGTCACCATCTTCGAACGCGCCCCACTCCTCGGCCCCCTCGGCGCGGGACTCCTTCTCCAGCCCACCGGCATGGCCGTCCTCGCACGCCTCGGCATCGCCGACCAGATCCGCGCACTCGGCGCCCGCATCGAACGACTCCACGGCATCACCGCCGAACATCGCCCCGTTCTCGACATCCGCTACGCCGATCTCCGCCCCGACCTCCACGGCATCGGAATCCACCGCGGCGCGCTCTTCAGCACCCTGCAGTCCTGCGTCGAAGCCTGCGGCGCTCGCATCCTCACCAACCACGACATCCGCGCCATCGCCGATCGCTCTCTCATCGACGCAACCGGCCGCTCCCACGGCCCCTTCGATCTCATCG
>JBGSZV010000167.1:0-6000 GCA_041750235.1 Phycisphaerales bacterium | reverse complement strand
GCCCAGGCCGGCGGCCACGCGGACTTTGAGATTACGCCCCGCGGCGGTTACGCCCACTACATGGGCAACGTCGCGGAGTACCTTGACGCCGACAGCAAGCCGGTGTTCCAGGGCGGCGGCAAGAAGGTCAGCTCGCAGTGGCGCGATGCCGCGGGCCGGCCGATCCACCCGTCGTTGTACAACGCTCAGCTCGGCGACCGCGTCGGCTCGTACACCGGCACCGCGGACTCGGGCGGCATCGCCTCGGCGGACTCGTTCCGCCAGTGGTTCCGCGATGTGCCCGAGAAGAACCTGTCGGCCCCGCTGAGCATCACGCTGCGGCGCGGCGAGGGTTCGAACGTGTACGTCTTCGATGACCGCACGGACCCGACGTTTGCCGGTCGCGGCGGGTTCTTCCCGATCAATAACGCGATGTTCGGCAACTTCAGCAACGGGAAGAACTTCCACTTCACGTATGAGCTTGCCACCGAGTTCATCTACCAGCCCGGTCAGGGCCAGGTCTTCACCTTCCGCGGTGACGACGACGTGTGGGTGTTCATCAACGGCAAGCAGGTCATCGACATCGGCGGCATCCACTCTGCCGTCGAGCAGACGGTCGCCCTGGACCGCCTGTCGAACCTGATCCCCAATGGTCGCAACACGCTCCACTTCTTCTTTGCCGAGCGTCACACGACCCAGTCGAACTTCCGCATTGAGACCACCATCAACCTGCGGAACGCCGAGCTGCCCAACACGAGCAAGCTGTACGACTGATCCGCGGCTTGAATGTTGAAACTCTCCGTGCCCGATGGCCCCGCCGCCATCGGGCTTTTTTTTCAGCCCGTTTCCTGGGCAAAGAGCATGGTGGAGAGGTACCGCTCCGCGAACGAGCAGCAGATGGTGACGATTCGTTTGGTGCGATACTCGGGGCGCGCGGCGACACGGAAGGCGGCCGCGACGTTGGCACCGGTGCT
Organism: Phycisphaerales bacterium; assembly: GCA_041750235.1. GTDB lineage: Bacteria > Planctomycetota > Phycisphaerae > Phycisphaerales > UBA1924 > JBGSZV01. The sequence continues at coordinate 5,047 of JBGSZV010000167.1, read as the reverse complement.
GATGCCGCCCATGATGCCGGTCTGGCGGGAGAGTCGGCGCGCGGTGTCGATGGCTTCGTCGTTGGACACGGCCACGACTTCATTGAGCAGGGATGTGTCGAGGTTTTTGGGGATGAACCCGGCGCCGATGCCCTGGATCTTGTGCGGGCCGGGCTTGCCGCCGGCGATCACGGGGGAATCGACGGGCTCCACCGCGATCGCCTGGAATGCCGCGTTGTGCTGGCGGATGTAGCGTGTGACGCCGGTGATCGTTCCGCCGGTGCCGACGCCGGAGACGATCGCGTCGATGCGACCGCCGCAGTCGTTCCAGATTTCCGGTCCGGTCGTTGCTTCGTGGGCTTTGGGGTTCGCGGGGTTGTCGAACTGCTGGGGCATGAAGACGCGGGAGGCGGCGCGTTCGGCTTCGTACATTTCCGCGGCGCGTGCGACGGCTCCGCGCATGCCGAGTTCGCCGGGGGTGAGCACGAGGTTGGCGCCGAGGTGGCGCAGGACGGCACGGCGCTCGAGGCTCATGGTCTCGGGCATGCAGAGGGTGAGCTTGTAGCGTTTGGCGGCGCAGATGAAGGCCAGCGCGATACCGGTGTTGCCGCTGGTGGGCTCGATGATGTGGGTGCCGGGTCCGATGCGGCCGTCGGCTTCGGCGGCTTCGATCATCGCCTTGCCGATGCGGTCCTTGACGCTGTTGAGGGGGTTGTCGCACTCCATTTTGAGCAGGACTTCCGCGCCTCCGCCGGGACCGAAGCGTGAGATGTCGATGAGCGCGGTGTTCCCGACGACTTCGGCGATCGAGGGGTAGATGCGGTTGCGAAGCGTCTGGGGTGTTGCCATGTCGTGCTCGCTGTTCGGAGGAGTGAACTCGAACCGGGGGCGCAGGCTAACGCGGGCAGAGGAAACGTGCCATTTGCCTACATGCGACTAGGAAATACATGCATCGAGCGTCGCGTCGATGCGTCAGATCGTTTCACTTCTGAGTGGCGATCGGTTGGCCGGAGTCTTTCCAGCGGGCGAAGCCGTCTTCCATGAGGCGGACGGTTCCGATCTCCGCGGCGAGCAGCCGCTTGGAGAGGGCCATGGCGGCGCCGGAGCCGGGGTTCTGGCCGTAGACGATGATCATCTTGTGGCCGCGGAGGCTCGGATCGGGGTCGCGTTCGTCGACTTCGGGGAGGGAAATGTGGCGGGCGCCGGGGACGTGGCCGGCGGCGAAATCCTCGGGGCTGCGGGTGTCGAGGATCAGGATGTCGGGGCCTGACTTGCGGACTCTTTCGGCGGTGTCGGTGACGCTGATCCGCTCGACGGTGTTGTCGGTGATCTTGGTGGTGCAGCCGGAAAAGCTGATCCAGGCCACAGTTCCGACGGTCCAAGCGGCAAGAAGGCGGACACGGGCTGAATATCGCGGGTTCATGGCGGGTTATATACCGGAGGGCAGGCGTGGCCGCACCCTCTTTTCTCTGCTGGGGCCTCAGGAGCTTCCCAACGAACCGTTCGATTTCGTCCCAATCCGTGGCTCGGCGTGTCCTCCCGAAGGCTGTTGCAGGCCTGGCGGGGGTGTTGGCGCTGGGTATGGCAGGGGCGTCGGCGGAGCGTGAGGGGGATCGGCTGGTGAAGGCTCGACTGGTGGCGGAGCAGTCCGCGATCGTTCCGGGGGCCGAAACGGCGATCGGCGTCACCCTCGCGATCGAACCGGGCTGGCACGTCTACTGGCGGAACAATGGCGACACCGGCATGCCGGTGTCGGTTTCGTTCGCGAGCGTGCCCGGCGTGACGATCGGTGAGGTTCAGTGGCCATCGCCGATGCGGCATGTTTCTGACGGCGAGTTGCTGGATTACATCCACGAGCGCGAGGTCACGCTCATTTTCCCAGTGAAGATCGAAGCGGGCATGACGCCGGGAACGGCGATTGAGCTTGCCGCAAAGGTTGACTGGCTCGTGTGCAAGGATCTGTGCCTGCCGGGCGCGGCGGAGGTGAAGTTGTCACTGCCGATCGCGACGAGCGCTTCGGCGGGCAAGGACGCTGCGCTGTTTGCGGCGGCCCGAAAGTCGCATGCGCGCGCTCCGCGAGCGGGCGAAGCGTCGTGGTCGTGGGAAGCGTCGACGCTGGTGGTGCGCGTTGCTGGTGCGTCGGCGCTGGTTTTCTTTCCGTATGAATCGGACGACGGCGTGACTCCGAGCGACATGATCCACAGCGGCGAGACGCGTGGAGAAGTCATCCGGCTGGAGTATCCTGGCGAAGTGAGCAAGGGCTCGCGCGTGCGCGGGGTCCTGGAAGTCAGACGCGGGGATCAGAAAGAGTTTTTACTCGTGGACACGGAAGGTCCGGGTCCACGATGATGAATGGTCAGACACCGGGTTGCCGGGAGCGTGGCGTGGAGCCAGTGCACCGGGGCCTCGTTGCAAGGAGTGAATCGAAGATGGTTAGCAACAAGAACCGTTGGGTCGCGAGCGCTGGTCTGGTTCTGGCGATGGCCGGGGCCGCGTTCCTCAGCTCGACGGTCGTCGCCGGCGATGCGAAGCCCGCCGCCGCCGCGTCCGCCGCCCTCAAGATCGGCGACAAGGCCCCCGATTTCACCCTCAAGGGGTTTGACGGCAAGGAGTACTCACTCTCCGCGCTGAACAAGGAAGGCAAGATCGTCGTCCTCGAGTGGTTCAACTCCGAGTGCCCCTTCTGCGTGAAGCACGGCGAAGCCAAGACGATCATCAACATCGTCAATGATTTCAAGGACAAGAACGTGGTTGTCCTGGGCGTCAACTCCGGCGGCCCCGGCAAGCCGGGCTACGGCAAGGATGAAGAGGCCTCGAAGAAGTGGGGCCTGAACTACCCCATCCTCCAGGACGCCGAGGGCAAGGTCGGTCGTTCGTACGGCGCGAAGACCACGCCGCACATGTACATCATCAACAAGGACGGCACGCTCGCCTATCAGGGCGCGATCGACAACAAGCCGCAGGGCGCGGCTGACGCCAGCGCGGTGAACTATGTTCGCCAGGCTCTCACCGAGATGGGCAAGGGCGAGAAGGTCAGCACCCCCGAGACCAAGCCCTACGGCTGCGGCGTGAAGTACGCCAGCTGAGCGGCTGATGGATGAACTTTCAACGCCCGCGTCGCTCTGACGCGGGCGTTTTTCATTGGCGGTTCACGCGAGGGCGCGCTGCATGGCGGCATCGGCGAGGAGTTCAACGGGATCGAAGACCGGGAGGGGGCTGTCTTCGATCGCCATGAGGAGCGAGGCTTCGCTGCAGCCGAGGATCAGGGCATCGCAGCCGCGCTCGCCGAGGCGCTGGATGGCCTTGACGACGCGTTTGCGGGAGTCGTCGCGGACGCCGCCGAAGATCGCCTCGTTGAAGATGATCTGGTCGATGTCTTCGGCTTCGGCGGTGTCGGGGACGAGGAGGTGCATGCCGCGGAGGCCGAGGGAGGTCTGGTAGGTGGAGCCGAAGGTGACGTACTTGGTGCCGATGATCCCGACGGTGCGGCAGTTGTTGGCCTTCACGGCGTCGGCCACGATGTCGATCATGTTCAGCCAGGGGACGGGTGAGCCGACCTGGGCGAGGGGGAGGGCGTGGTGGGCGACGTTGTCGGGAAGGACACAGAAGTGTGCTCCGCCGGCGGCGAGGGCGGTCGCGGAGTCGCGGAGCATGTTGCCGATGCGGGTCCAGTCGTTGCTTCGGAGCGCTTCGACGTAGGTCGAGAAGGGGAGGTTGTGGAGCGAGACGGTGGGGCGACGGTCTGGCGAGGCGACCTCGCTGGCCTTGCGGCCGATCTGCCGGTAGCAGAACGCCGAACCTTCCGGGCTGACTGCAACGATCCCGATGTGTTTCGGCACGCGGATTCCTTCCGGCAGTGGGGCGGAACCGCATCCGCCGACGGTGTGTATGGTCCACCCGCGGGGCCGCTGAGTCAACGGGCAATCGTCCGCTAGCATCCGGGCATGTCACAACCGCAGGGTGTTCCCTCTGATCCGTTTGCGTTGCTCGGCCTTCCGCCGGAGTTCGATGTGGACCCTGCGCGGGTGGAGCGGGCGTGGCTCAGGCTGGCGGGGGAGCTGCATCCCGATCGGACGCACGAAGATGATGAATCTCAAGGCCGTCTTGCGCAGATCAACGAGTCTCGGCAGATCCTGCTTGATCCGGAGCAGCGGGCCAATGCGCTCCTCATGAGATTGGGCGGGAGCGCGATGGAATCGGATCGGTCGCTGCCGGAGGGGTTCCTTGCGGAGATGATGGAGGTTCGAGAGCAGGCGGAGGAGGCTCGCGCTTCGGGTGATACGTCGCGCTGGGAGGAGTTTCGCGCCTGGGCGGATGCGCGGCGGCAACGGCATATCGAATCGGTTCGCGAGCTGTTTGCGGGATCGCCTGATGAGCGGGCGCTGAGGTCCATTCGAGTGGAACTCAATGCGTGGCGGTACATCGAACGGATGCTGGAGCAGCTCGACGACAGCCGTGGGGTCATGTGATATCGAGGGCGAGGTCGACGGAGCGTGCGCCGCGCGTGAGGGATCCGACGCTGATACGGTCGACGCCGGCGTTGGCGACACCGGCGATGGTTTCGAGGGTGATGCCGCCGCTGGCTTCCAGAAGGATGGCAGAGCGCTGGCGGTCGCGGAGCGATACGGCTTTTCGCAGTGTTTCGGGCGGCATGTTGTCGAGCAGCACGTATTCGATCAGTCCCGGCTTGATGCTCAGGATGCGCTAGAACTGTTCGAGGCGGTCCACCTCAACTTCGACAAAGCGGAGGGGGCGGAGCGAGCGGGCGTGCTCGGCGGCTGCCGTGACGAACGCGGCGACCTGCTTGGGCGGCACGTGGGCGAGGTGGTTGTCCTTGATGAGCACGGCGTCGTGGAGGCCGATGCGGTGGCAGAGCGCGCCGCCGCAGCGGACGGCGTACTTCTCGAGCATCCGCAGGCCGGGGGTTGTTTTGCGGGTGTCGAGCAACTGCGCGCGGGCCTTGGGCGCGCCGTCTTTCATGCGCTGGACGTACGCGGCGGTGTTCGTCGCGACTCCGCTCAAGCGGGAGAGCAGGTTGAGCATGGTGCGTTCGAGGCGGAGCACCTGC
>JBGSZV010000166.1:0-7590 GCA_041750235.1 Phycisphaerales bacterium | reverse complement strand
GGGGCAGTGGGGAGTGGCCAGTGGCCAGTGGGGGAGCGGGCAATGGGCCCCGGCGCGCCGGGATCTTTGACAATGGGCAATGGGCAATGGGCAATGGGAGAGGCACAAGGCATCAGGCACTAGGCAGCAGGGAAACATCAGAAGCGGGTGCGGATCCAGGGTTGCCAGAGGGGGCGGCGGAGGGGGCCGAGGCGGCGGGCGAGGCGGAGTCGCCAGACTTTGAAGTAGGCGAGGTCGATCAGGCGCGCGGCGAGGACGAGGGCGCGGGCTTTGAGGCGTGAGGTGAGGGCGGGACGGGCGGCGATGATCGAGTGGAGTGTGTGCTCGGTGGCGCCGTGGGCGGTTTTGTAATCAAAGCCGCCGGGGCCCGCTTCGATTTCGGTGACGCCCTTTTCGATCATGGCGCGGACCATGTCGGCGAGGGAGAGACGGCCGATGCTCAACTGATCCCATGGGTCGCCGACCTTGCGGGCGGGGAGGCGGTAGTAGCCGCGGGTGTGGTTGATGAAGCACCAGTTGCCGGCGACGTGCTGGTTGTCGATGGTGACTTCGGTGATGAGGGCGCGGTTGGACGCGGCGAGGCGGGCGTTGAGGTCGCGGGCAAAGTCGGCGGCGCGGGGCCAGTCTTCGAAGTGGCCGCCCAAGCCGACGGCTTCCCATTGCGCGGCGTGCATCTCGGCGAAGGTTTCGAAGGAGGTGTGGATATCGCGCGGGGTGGCGAATCGGTGCTGGCCAAGGGAGTTGTTGCGTTTCACCCGGTTGAAGGCGGAGCGGAAGTTCTGGCGGGCGTTCTTGCTGAGTGAGGCGACCCACTCATCGAAGGTGGGGGGGAGATGGAAAATGGCGTGGGTGTCTTTGAGGCGGGTGGGAATGTGGCGCGCGCCGGTGCGCTCGATGGCGTGGTGGATGAAGGCGGGGTGTTCGGTGTCGCCGCCGATGGCGGAGAAGGCGACGGCGTCGCAGTGGCGATTGGTGAGGAATTCGCCCAGGATCGCGGCGTAGACGTCGACTGCCGCGTCGGCGCGGATGGCGGGGCGGAGGACGGCGATGGTGGCGTAGGAGCCGACGATGCGGGCAATGCGGATGCGCAGCGGGGCGATGCCGAGGGTTTCGATGGTGAAGGGGATGACGCCGAGGAGGGTGTTGTCGGGATCGCGGGCGACGGCGATCGCGAGGTCGCCTTTGGCGTAGTACCGCCACCAGATCTCGGCGCTGTCAAAGGCGGTGTAGATGTCGGCGGCGGTGTCGGTGACGAGGGCATCCCATTCGGCGCGGAGGGATTGAGCGGCGGCCCAGTTGTCGATGATCTCCACGCGCATCATGACGTCGCTGCTTGCGGCGTTGCGGGCTCACGGCCAAAGAGGTGCCACGCGACGGCGGCCCAGGACTGCTTGGCGCGGCGGGCGCTGCGGCCGGAGGAGTCGAGTGGCGCGGTGAGGGAGAAGAAGATGCCGCGGCCGGTCATGGCGAGGGCGTAGGTGATGCGGACGAGGAGGGCGGCGAGGGGGCCGTAGTTCTTACGGTTGAAGATGGTCAGGCTCTTCTGGAGCTGGACGTACATCTTGACGCTGACCTGGTCGGTGCTTTTGCCGCCGCCGTCGATGTGGAGGATTCTGGCGGTGGGGATGAAGACACAGCGGTACCCGGCGCGCCAGATGCGTCGGCACCAGTCGGCTTCTTCGGCGTAGACGAAGTAGTCGGGGTCGAGGACGCCGACTTTCTCGATGACGGCGCGCTTCACGAGCATGAACATGCCGGAGATGACGTCGAGTTCGCGCTCGGTGTCGCGGTTCCAGTGGCCGTAGGCCGGGAGGTTGAAGAGTGGCCACGCGGCGAGTCGGCGGGTGAGACCGGTCTGGACGATGGCGATGTTGAGCGGGTGGGGGAAGGCGAAGCCGACGCGTTGGAGGCGCTCGGGGGTTTCCCAAACCTGGCAACCGATGACGCCGACGTCGGGGCGCTTGTCGGACTCGGCGAGCATCTGGTCGATGGCGTGGTCGAGGACGAGCGTGTCGGGATTGAGGAGCAGGATGTGGCGGCCGCGAGAGATGGCGATGCCCTGGTTGTTGGCGGCGGCGAAGCCGGCGTTGTGGTTGTTGGCGATGAGGGTGACGTTGGGGAACTCCGCGCGGAGCATGTCGGCGGAGGCGTCCTTGCTGGCGTTGTCGACGACGATGATCTCGTGGGGACGCGTGGTCTGGTCGGTGATGGAGCGGAGGCAGTTGCGAAGGAAGTCGCGTGCGTTCCAGTTGACGATGACGATGGAGACGTCGATCGAGGGATCGAGCGGGGAAAGAGTTGGGATTGAACTTGGAGCGGCGGCCATCGTGTTCCTGAGTGCGCGACGTAACCTCGCGTCACTACGCGAGGGCATGAGCGTAACGCACCAACACTAGCTGGTATCACCCAAGTCCGATACCGGTTACATGCGCAAGAAGTTGGCCAGCAGCTTCGGGCCTTCGACAGTGAGGAAACTTTCAGGATGAAACTGGACGCCTTCCATGGGCGCGCCGGGCTTGCCGGTCGTTGGGACGCGGCGGAGGCCCATGACGACCTTGTGCTGCTTGCCGTCATCGAGGGTGTCAAACGTCCACGCGGAGACTTCGAAACCGGGGCGATCGGCGGTGGGGGAGGGGACGGTTTCGGGGAGGACGACCAAGGAGTGGTAGCGGGTGGCGATGAAGGGGTTGGGTACGCCAGCGAAGAGGCCCTTGTTGTCGTGATGGATTTCGCTGGTTTTGCCGTGGACGATGCGCTTGTGGCGGGTGACGGTCATGTGGTGGGTGTGACCGATGCACTGGTGGCCGAGGCAGACGCCGAGGACGGGGACTTTGCCCTCGAAGGCGTTGATGATGTCGTTGGAAACTCCCGCTTCGTTGGGGGAGCAGGGGCCGGGTGAGACGACGACGTGCGTCGGCTTCATGGCGAGCGCTTCATTGGCGGTGATCTTGTCGTTGCGGACAACGCGCAGATCGATGGCGGGGTCGATCTCGCCGAAGCGCTGGACGAGGTTCCAGGTGAAGGAGTCGTAGTTGTCAATCAAGAGCAGCATGGGCAATGGGCATTGGGCAACGGGCAATGGAAAGATGCCAAGGCAGGGGGCGCCGGGCGGCGGGCATCGGGAGGGAAGCATAGTGCAGCACACGAGCAGGCTGCACGGTGATGGTTCGCTCTGGATGTCTTGCGAGTACCGCTGCCCGGCGCCTGCTGCCCTGCGGGTGTGCGGTTACGCGGCCATGTAGCCGGCGACGCCGTCGCGTGTGACGTAGAAGAGCCGGTTGGTGATGGGGTAGGGGAGTCGCGCGTAGTCCTGGTCGACGCGTTCCTTGACGCGCTTGACGAACCCGTTGGGACCGGGGGTCATGGCGAGGAACATGTCGCGGGAGGGCGTGGCGACGAGGAAGTCGCCGCCGAGGCGCGGGGCGAGTTCCATGAAAAGGTTGGAGAGAAGGAGGCGCGAGGCGTCGTAGCCGTCCTGGAGTGAGAGGATCACGGCGCGGCCACCCTCGTCGGAGTCCATCGAGCGGAACTCCAGGATGGGCGTGTAGCTCTCGAGGTTCTGGCGGGCGATGTCTTCGAGCTGATCCTGGGTGATGCCCCAGCGGACCATCTGCTCGGTGGTGACGCTGACGGTCATGTGCGGCATGTCGATGACGAACACCACGACGGTGTCGTTGACGTAGGGCACATGGGCCACGAGTTCTTCCGACAGGTGGCGGAAGATGGTCATGGGCTGGATGCGGGGCATGATTTTGGTCTTGGCCATCTCCCACGGCATCGCGTTGATGGAGAAGGTTTCCTCATCGAAGAGATGGTCGAGGTACTGCTCGACGATCTCGACGCCGTGGTCTTCGTCGGTGGCGACGAGTCGGTAGAGGTTTTCAAGGTCGAGGCGGCGGCCATTGACGATCAGTTCACGGGGTCCCGTGAGGCTGATGTCGAGCTCCGGCTTGAGCCGGCGCAGAAGGTCGGTCACCTTTTCGGAGAACGCTTCGGGTTCGCGCGGCATCCGGGCCATGGACTGGTCTCACCTCTCACTCGTTACCAACAGAGTTCCCCGCAAACAGACGGGGCCATTCCCCTCGCAGTTGGACCCGTGGCTTATCGTCTGATCGTTGCAGGGCTTACACACGATTCAGTTGTGGGGGGTGGGGGTGCGCGGGTCGTGACGCCTAGCAAAGCGCACGGGCTTCAAAGGGCGGCTAGGCTTGTCCTTGTATGGCGAGACTGTGCTCAATCGGCGCTGCCGATAACAGGATTGATATCGGCGCTGGACGCCCCCTTTGCGTGATTGCCGGGCCCTGTGTGCTGGAAGGCGTCGAGATGGCGCTCCAGATCGGGGAGGTGGTGGGGGCGGCGTGCCGTCGTCTGGGCCTGCCGTTCATTTTCAAGGCGAGCTTCGACAAGGCGAACCGGACGAGCGTGAGTTCGCCGCGGGGGCCGGGGCTTGATGAGGGCCTTGCGCAACTGGCGAAGGTCCGGGACCGGCTGGGTGTGCCGGTGACGACCGACCTGCATGCGCCCGAGCAGGCGGAGGCGGTCGCCGAGGTGGTGGACATTTTGCAGATTCCGGCGTTCCTGTGCCGTCAGACGGACCTCTTGGTGGCGGCGGGGAAGGCGGCGGCGGCGCGGGGCCGGGCGGTGAACGTGAAGAAGGGGCAGTTTGTTGCGCCGGAAGAGATGAAGGGGCCGGTCAAGAAGCTGGAGAAGGCGGGTTGCCGGAACGTGATGCTCACGGAACGCGGCACTTTCTTTGGGTACCACCGGCTGGTGAACGACTTCATTGGTGTGGGTGATCTGATGACGCTGGATCTGGGGGATTCCGGGAGCCCTCCGGTGTGCTTTGATGCGACGCACTCGGCCCAGCTTCCCGGGCTTTCCGCGACGACGGGGGGGAGACGCGAGCGGATCCCGCTTTTGGCAAAAGCTGCGGCTGCGGCGGGCGTTCATGCGATGTTCATGGAGTGCCATCCCGAGCCGGAGAAGGCCCACAGCGATGCGGCGACCGCGCTGCACCTTTCTGGGGTTCCTGCCCTGCTCGAGACGTTGGCGAAGATCGTTGAGGCCTCCCGGGACGCGACAGCGCGCTAAACTAGAACCGCCATGAAGCACAAGTGCGATCGTTGTTCGCGCGAGGCCAGTGTCACGGAGGTTTCCGTGCGCAACGGCCAGAAGATTGAGAAGCACCTGTGCGAGCAGTGCGCCAAGGATGAGGGCATCCAGGTTCAGCAGCAGCACGCCCCGATCAACGAGCTGATCACGAAGTTCGTGATGACGCACGGTGAGGGGGTGGTGACGGCGGTGAAGTCGCCCTCGTGTAGCTGCTGCGGCCTGACCTTCGCCGAGTTCCGGCAGCGTGGACTCTTGGGGTGCAGCGAGTGCTACAAGGTGTTCGAGCCGCAGCTCAGTCCGCTCCTGGAGCGGGCGCACGAGGGGGGCATGCACCATTGCGGGAAGACGCCCAAGCGGGCGGGCTTGAGCCTTGACCGCCAGCAGCGGCTGATGATCCTCCGGAAGCAGCTTTCGGACGCGATCGCCGCGGAGCAGTACGAGAAGGCGGCGAACCTGCGTGACGAACTTGCGGGGGTGGAGACGAGCATCCGTCCGATCCAGCCGGCTTCGAGCACCGAGGGGGCGCCACGGCGGGAGATGCCGGGCGAACGGGCATGACCACTTCCACCCCGACCATCGGCGCGGAGTGGCTCTCGAACGGGCCGGACAGCGATGTCGTGATTTCATCGCGGGTGCGCCTGGCGCGGAACTTTGCGGGATTCAACTTTGTGGCGCGGTCGCCGCGGGCGGAGCGTCTGCAGATCCTGGAACTGGCGCAGCAGCGGATCATGGGTAGCGGGATCGCGCCGAGCATCATGTGGATCAACCTCACCGAGCTGCCGCCCCTGGAGCGGAGCGTGCTGGTGGAACGGCACCTGATCTCCAAGCAGCACGCCAAGGGCGATGAGCCGCGGGCGGTCGCGATCTCGAGCCCCGACGAGCGTGTGGCGATCATGGTGAACGAGGAGGACCACCTGCGGCTGCAGTGCATCCGCAGCGGGCTGGCGCTCTCCGAGGCGTTTGCGCAGATCAACGATGCGGACGACCGGATCGAAGCGAACATTGACTACGCCTATTCGCCGCGGTTCGGCTACCTGACGGCGTGCCCGACGAACGTCGGCACGGGCATCCGGGTGAGCGTGATGCTGCACCTGCCGGGGTTGAAGCTGACCGGGGAGATCGAGAAAGTCCGGCGGGCGGCCAAGGGGATGAGCCTGGCGGTTCGCGGCTTCTACGGCGAGGGGTCCGAGGCGGTCGGCGATCTGTATCAGCTCAGCAACCAGACGACCCTCGGGAAGACCGAGCGGTCGATCCTGCAGGAGTTCGAGGGGAGCATCATCCCGAAGGTGATCGAGTACGAGCGGCTGGCTCGGCGGTCGCTGATCGATCGGCGCAAGGCGCTCTTCGAGGACCAGGTGTTCCGGGCGCTGGGCACGCTGCGGCATGCGCGGCTGCTCAAGGCCGATGAGGCGACGATGCTGCTCGGGCTGGTGCGGCTGGGCGTGACGACGGGGACGATCACAGGGGTTGAGCTTCGGACGGTGAATCATCTGCTGTTGATCACGCAGCCGGCGCACCTGCAGAAGGTGTCGCGGAAGGATCTTGATCAAGCGGCGCGGCGGGTGGAGCGGGCGCGTGTGGTTCGCCAGTACCTGGGCACGTGAGCAAGGGCCATATGCGGACACTCAGCACGACAGCTCCGTTTGGCTTTGAGTTCGACGCGGGGCGGTACCTCGATATGTATCGCGCGCTGGGCTGCCGTTGGGCCGAGTTCTATCGCAATCCGGACCGTCCGCCGACGCCGGTGGAGGCGCTGCGGATCGCGGATTCGTCCGGTGTGCACTTTGACTCTGTGCACGGGCTGTTTGGGTGGCAGATCGATCCGTCATCGCCGGATGCGGAGCATCGTGCGACGTGCCTGAGGATGTACGAGACCGAGGGTCGGCTGGCGCTTGATCTGGGCGCGCCGATGGTGGTGGTGCATCCCTCGGCGAACTACGCGGACAACCGGCCGATCGCGGTATCGGAAGCCGAGCGGGCCGAGGCCGCGCGGTGGGGTCATTTCGATGACTTTGCACGCAAGCTGGCGGCGATCGGCGAGCGGTTGAACGTGACGTACCTGATCGAGAATGTGCCGCGGAACTTCCCGCTGGGGCATCAGCCGGCGGTGCTGGCAGACCGGGTGCGGTCGATCGGCAGTCGTCGCGTGCGGATGTGCTTTGATGTGGGGCACGCGCACATCACTGGTGATGTAACTGATGCACTGCGGCAGTGCGCGGATGTGGTGGCGTACCTGCACATTCACGATAACAACGGGTTTGAAGATGCGCACTGGATGCCGGGCGACGGCACGCTGCCGTGGGGTCGGCTGAGCGCGGTGCTGAAGGAACTGCGGCTGCACGTGCCGTGCATGCTTGAGGTGTTCTACGCGCTGGAGCGTGTCGAACAACTGGTCGGGGATGGGCTGGGCCGGCGGTTGGAGGCGATGTGCGCGCTGGAACTCGCGACGGCGCGGACGGTGACCGCATGAGCGCGGGG
>JBGSZV010000165.1:0-6400 GCA_041750235.1 Phycisphaerales bacterium | reverse complement strand
CGCTCGGCAGCGACACGGGCGGCAGCGTGCGGCAGCCGGCGGGGCTATGCGGCGTGGTCGGCTTCAAGCCGACGTATGGTCGGGTTTCACGCTACGGCCTCGTGGCGTACGCCAGCGGCCTCGACCAGATCGGCCCGCTGGCGGCAAATGTCACGGATGCCGCGTTGTGCATGAATATCATTGGCGGCCTCGATCCGCTGGACTCGACCAGCGCGCACGTGCCGACGGTGGACTACCTCGCGGAGCTGAATCTGCCGGTTGATGGCCTGCGGATCGGCGTGCCGCCCGAGGCGCGGAGCGCCAGCAATCATGGGGACGTGAACAGGGCGATGGAACGCGCGATCGCGGCGCTGCGGGGTGCCGGGGCGACGATCGTGGATGTGGAGTTGCCGCACCTGAAGTATGGGATCGCGGCGTACTACATCGTTGCTCCGGCGGAAGCATCGAGCAATCTCGCTCGCTTCGACGGCGTGCGCTACGGCCATCGAGCGACGCTCGAGAAGGGCGACGACCTGGTCGATCTGTACGCCAAGTCGCGTGCCGAGGGGTTCGGCTCGGAGGTGCAGCGCCGGATCATGCTCGGGACGTACGTCCTTTCCAGCGGGTACTACGACGCGTACTACCTCACAGCGCTCAAGGCGCGACGTCTGATCAAGCGTGACTTCGACAACGCATTCTCGACGTCGGCGGGGAATCCAGGGGTGCATGCAGTCTTGATGCCGTCGAGCCCGCACCCGGCATGGACGATCGGCGCGAAAGCGAGCGATCCGCTGTCGGTGTACCTGGAGGATGTGTACACGGTGACGGCGAATCTCGCGGGCATCTGCGGGCTGACGCTGCCGGGCGGTTTCGCCGACGAGGGCGGGAAGAAGTTGCCGGTGGGCGTGCAGTTGCTGGGGGCGGCGTTTGATGATGCGCGGCTGCTGCGGGTGGGGCGGATGCTTGAAAAGGCCGCCGGCTAACCTTCGCTCGTCAGTCGGATGAACTCGTTGTACAGCGTGGCGTAGCGGGCGTCGGCCGCGAGGAGCTGGTCGTGGGTGCCGCGTTCGATGATGCGGCCGTGATCGAGGACCAGAATCTGATCGGCGCGGCGGACCGTCGAGAGGCGATGGGCGACCACGATGCAGGTGCGGCCCTGCATGAGCTTCTCCAGGGCGAGCTGGATGCGGTACTCGGTGAAGGTATCGACGGCGCTGGTGGCCTCGTCGAGCATCAAGATGCGCGGGTCGGCGAGCATGGCGCGGGCGAAGGTGACGAGTTGGCGTTGGCCGAGGGAGATGCCCGTGCCGCGTTCGCCGACATCGGTGAGCAGGCCATCGGGAAGCGCTTCAAAGACCTCAAGGCAATCGAGCGCCAGGCAGGCGGCGCGGACCTGATCGTCGGTTGCGTCGGGGCGCGCAAAGCGGATGTTGTCCATCACGCTTCCAGTGAAGAGGAAGTTGTCCTGCAGCACCAGGCCGGTCTGCGAGTGCAGGGAGGCGAGGGTGATGTTCTGGATCGGGCGGCCATCGATGAGGATGTCGCCGGACTGATGGGCGTAGAGGCGGCAGATCAGCGAGACGATAGAGGTCTTGCCGCTGCCGGTATGGCCGACGAGCGCGATCGTCCGGCCGGGCTCGGCGGTGAACGAGACGTCGTGGAGCACCGAGCGTTCAGCGGTGTAGCCGAAGGTGACGTTGCGGAACTCGATGCGGGCGCCGTTGCCGGTGCGCGGGAGGGATTCGGCCTCTGCCTTATCGGTGATCTGCGGCCGAGTGTCGAGCAACGCGAAGATGCGCTCGGCGCCGGCCATCGCCTGCAGAGTGATGTTGTAGAGGTCGGCAATGATGATGATCGACATGAAGAAGCCGCCGATGCAGAGCAGGAATCCGATCAGGTCGGCGGTGGACATGTGACCCTGTTCGAGTCGCCACGCGCCAACGACGATGATCAGGACCGTCGCGACGGCAAAGCACAGTTCGAACATCGGGATATACAGGCCGTGAACGTGGGCGGCTCGCATGTTGTTGCGTCGGTGGTCCTGGCACAGACCCTCGAAGAGCGCCGCGTTGATGTGCTCCCGGGCGAAGGCCTGGGTGACGCGGATGCCGCTGACGGTCTCGGCGATGTTGCTGGTGATGCGGCTGAAGGACTCCTGAACAGTGCGATAGACAGTGGTGAGCCGACGGTCAAAGAAAGTGTTGGCGAGGTAGACGACCGGGACAGCGCCGAGAAGGATGAAGGCGAGGACCACGTCGTAGCGGAACATGACCGCGAAGAGGAAGACCATCATCAGCGTGTGCAGGACGGTGCGCGGGATGACGTGGACGACGGCGTTGCGGACCGCGGCGATGTCGCCTGTGCCGCGGGAGAGGATGCGGCCGAGCTTGGTGCGGTCAAAGAACGACATGTCGAGGCTCTGCACGTGCGCGAAGAGATCGTGGCGGATGTCGTAGACGACCAACTCGGCGAGGCGGTTGATCACGATCAAGCGGATGCCCATCACGATGTAGAAGGCGACCGCGAGCAGCGCGACGATGCCCGCGCCGATGCCCAGGCCCTGGAATGGCGTGATGTTGAAGGTGTCCTTGAGTTTCTGGGGCGACTCAATGGTCCAGCGGATCGTCTCGGTGATGACGACCGGCAGCGCGGAGTTCACGCCCGCAAGAAGCACCGCGTAGAAGAGCACCCAGAGCTGGACACCGCGGTGGCGCCACATGTACACGACGAGTCGGCGAGCGAGCGACCACTTGAAGCGTCCGAACTCCGGTTCCTTCTCATCGGCGCCCTTGGGCGCCTGCACAAGGGCGGTCAGGTGCGGCGGGATGACAACCGTGCGGCGTTTGCTCATGGCTGCACCTCGCTGGCATCCAGATTCTCTGATTCGTTGAGTGCGAGCTGGATGAGCGCGGCGGCGCGGTAGTGGCCGGGGCGGTCGATCAGATCCTCGTGCGTGCCGATGTCGGCGATCTCACCCTTGTCGAGCACGATGATGCGGTCGGCGCGGCGGAGGGTGCTGAGCCGGTGGGCGACGACGAAAGTCGTACGCCCGGCCTCGGTGCGGTCGAGCGATTGCTGGATGGTGGACTCGGTGACGGCATCGACCGCGCCGGTTGCGTCGTCGAGGATCAGGATCGGTGCTCGGAGGATCATTGCTCGGGCGATGGTCAGGCGCTGGCGCTGGCCGCCTGAGAGTGAGATGCCGCGTTCGCCCACGACCGTCTCTAGGCCGTTGGTCGCCTCGGCGATGACGTCGGTGGCGCTGGCGGCGGCGATCGCATCATTAATGCGTTCGGTTGGTGCTTCGGGCATGCCGTAGGCCACGTTGTTGCGGATGGTGTTCGAGTAGAGATACGGCTCCTGGAACACAACGCCGATCGACCGGCGGAGCGCGTGGAGTTCCCAGTCGCGGGCGTCGGTGTTGCCGATGGTGACGCGGCCGGCCTGCGGGTCGTGGAAGCGGGCGATGAGGGAGAGAAGCGTGCTCTTTCCAGAACCGGTGGGGCCGACGATGGCGATCGTCTCGCCGGGCTGGGCGGAGAAGGTGATGTCTCGGAGAACGGGGCGTTCGGGGTCGTAGCCGAAGGTCACATTCTCGAACGCGACCGCCAGCGGCTGGTCCGCGACGGCCGTGCGGGCGTTGGGACGAGAGGTGATGGTGACCGGCTCATCGACGAGCTTGAAGACCCGCTCCGCACCCGCGAGGGCTTCGGGAGTCGACGCAATGATCTGCACGATCGCTTCGGCTTGCCCCGCGAGCTGCTCGAGTAGACCCCGGAAAATCCACAGGGTGCCGAGCGCGATGCCGCCCGCGCCCTCGCCGATGAGAACGAGGTAGCCGCCGTAGCCGACGAGCGCCGCCTGAGCGAGCATGTTTGTGGCCTGCACGAGAGGTTGGTAGCGGCCTTGGTCTTTAGCGATGGAGATGCGTTGATTGCGGGCGTCGGCGCTCTTGGAGTCGAGCTTCGCGACGGTTTCCTTCTCGCGGCCGAAGGCGCGGATGACTCGAACGCCCGCAATTGACTCGCTGAAGTGGTGGATCAGCACGTCCACCAGCCTCGCCTGCTCGGTGAACATCGGCTTGGTCTTGCGGCCGTAGCGGACCATCATCCACACTTGGAACGGCAGGACGCTGAGGCACGCCGCGGTGAGCATTGCGTGTTGTTTGAGCATGAAAACAAGGAAGACGCCGAGCGAGGCAAAGGCGACGACCGAGCGGACCATGACGCCCTGGATGAAGGAACGGACCGCTTGGGTGTCGCCGGTGACTCGGTTGATGATCTGGCCGGTGTCGTGGGTGTCAAAGAAGCGGAAGCTCAGACGCTGGAGTTTGTCGTAGATGGTGGTGCGGAGGTCAACGACGCACTGCTGAACGAAGAGTTCATCCACCACCCGCCCGAAGTAGCGGAACACCGAGGTGATGAGGGTGATGGCGAGGATGAAGCCGCCGATGAGCAGCACCTGCCGCATGAACGACCAGTCGGCAGGGGGCGCGAAACCAAATGGCCACTTGGGCGCCGGCGCGTCCGGGCTTGCCCGGTGGTGAATCAGGTCGATGGCGATGCCCTGGCCCGACAGGCCGAGGATCGCGAGCAGTTGCAGGGCGATGGTGATGAGTCCGGCGCAGAAGGCGATGGCGCGATGGCGCCACGCGAGCGCGAAGAGTCGGCGCAGGAGGATGCCGAGCGGCATCGAATTCGGGCTGGGTTCGGTTTCCTCGGAGGGCGGCGGCATGGGGGTCCCGGATGCGGCAGTGGGGAGGATGGTAGTCTCCCCGCATGATCCAGAGTGGAACGCGAGCGGTTGGAGTCAGGATCGGACTGGTCGGGGCGATCGGCCTTACGGCAGCGCTGGGCGGCTGCGCCGGCAAGCCGCCGTCGTTCAAAGTCGTCGATGTCGCGGTGACGGAGGAGTCGCCGGAGGCGAGCGTGGTGACGTTCGTCCTTGAGGGTGAGAACACCAGCAAGGACCCGTTGCCGCTGCGCCAGGTGAACTACTCGCTTTCGCTGGACGGCAAGCAGGTGTTCAGCGGCACGCGACAGGCGGAGATCACACTTCCAGCCGCGGGTGGGCCGGTTCAGCGCATGGCGCTGCCGGTGGTCGTCCGAACCGAGGATACCGGCGGTCAGCCGTTGGGGCAGCGCGAGTATCGTTTCAGCGGCAGCGTGGAGTACATCGTCGCGGGAGCGCTGGCCGAGTACTTCTTTGATTCCGGCGTGCGACGCCCCAAGACGGGATTTGGGGAATCGGGGAAGCTCGACTTCACTGCTTCAGCGGCCGAGAAGTAGCCCAGGGCTTATTCGCAGGCGCTCCCGAAGCGCTGCAGCAGCACGCTGAGGTCGCCTGAGGTGATGCGACGGTCACCGGTGAGATCGCCGGCGTCGTAGGCGTTGTCGGTGCGCCGGCCAAAGCGGGCGAGCAGGACCGAGAGGTCCGACGCGTTGACGAAGCGATCGTGGTTCACATCCGCCTGACACGGGCACGTCGTGTACTCGGCGATGCGCGCGGAGGGGCGGTCGCCAAAGAACGAGAAGTTGCCGAGGATGAACAGCGATTGCGATCCGCCGGCGTCACAGACGACGAGCGAGGAGACCGTTCCGTCGGGCTGAATCGAGAGTGGAACAAAGGCGTCACCATCGAGGCGGAACAGCGTGCTCGCGTGCCCGCCGTTGAGGGTGTACTCGGAGCCGCCGGCGTACAAATGGCCGTCATACACTGCAAAGGTGAGGACCTTGTCGCCGAACGTTCCGGAAAGCGGGGTCCACTGGCCATTCCCGTAGCGGTACACCACCGTGTCCTGCGGGCCGGTGTCCGCGGTCATGCCTTCGATCGCGGCATAGAGATGGCCCGCGCACGAGGCGAGTGCGGTGATGCGGCCGTCGAGCCCAGCGCCCAGCGCGTACCAGGCGCCGTTCGAGCGCAGCGCGATGTTGCGGGCGTTCACGCCATCGATCGATTTGAATGACCCTGCGACGACCAGGCCACCCTGCCACCGCAGCATGCGTTCGATGTAGCCATCGCCCGAGTCGGCAAGCGGTGACCAGCCGCCAGCGTTGAGTTCCGCGATCTGAACTCCTTGGCCGTTTGTCAGGCTGAACATGCTGCCGACGATGCTGATGCCGTTGTCGGTCGCGGCGATATCGAACGCGCTGCCGGCGAGTTCGTTGTTGCTGGTCGTCCACTCGTCGTCGTGGCGTTCGATGAGCGGGAACGACAGAAATCCGTCCGCCCCATCGTTGATGTACCCAGCGGCGTACAGCTTGCCGTCCACTGATTCGAGGCGTTTGATCAGCGCCTGCTCGCCGAGGTCGAGCGCATTCCAGCGGGATGCGTTCCACGCCGCCGCGCCGCGGCCCGGTGCATCGCCGAAGACGGCGTTCCATGCCGCGACCACGAGTTCGCCGTTGTGGGCCGTCGCGGT
>JBGSZV010000164.1:0-3598 GCA_041750235.1 Phycisphaerales bacterium | reverse complement strand
GCCGCTCCCGGCCCATCCAAGGCAGCAGGCACACCGCAAGCATCGGCAAAGGCACATCGCCCGCGCCGTTGTTCCCGCCTCCCCCGCCGCCCCCCTGGTTCGCCGGCGCCGCTGCAACACGTGCCGCCGATGTCTCGGTCTCCGCGGTCAGCACGTACCGGTTCCCGCGCTGATCGACAAACTCCGTCCCGCTGATGCTCGTCCCCGACGGCAGCTCGTCGAACTGCAGCACGCTCGGGATCTGCGACATCTGCGTGATCCACTCCCCCGATGCCGCATTGTTCATCCGGTTCGTCGTGTACTTCTGGATCAGCGCCGAGTTGATCGCCGCCAGCACGTGCTCGTCTGCGGAGTTCTTCGCTTCTTCCGAGTGGTTGAAGTACCGCGGCAACGCCACCCCGGCGAGGATCGCCAGGACGACCACCACCGCCACCAGCTCGATCAGTGTGAACCCACGCCTCCCGCGCATCGGACACCTCGTCTTGGCCAATGAATCCAACCGGTCCACAAGGCGGCGCCTCGGCGCACCATCTGGCCTTATCGACCCGCCACACACCCGGGTTCACTCGCCCTGCCCGCTCCCGGCCAAACCCCGCCCACCACCCGACATACAACCCCAAAAACCCCCGTCTTGGCCCCAAACCCCACTCTCCCGTACCATCCACCCTCCATGACGCTGCTGCCCATCCCACCCCAGGTGTTCGTCGGCCTCATCACGGCATTCCTGATGGTCCACGTGATCCTCATCTCGATCACCGTGCTCATCTATTTCGAACGCAAGATCTCCGCCTACATCCAGGACCGCATCGGCCCCAACCGCGTCGGTTTCGACTTCGGACTCCCCTTCCTCCAGAAACTCTTCCGCGGCTTTGGCTTCTGGGGACTCGGTCAGTCCCTCGCCGACGGCGTGAAGTTCCTCCTCAAGGAGGACTACATGCCGAAAGGCGCCGACCGCGGCCTCTTCACCCTCGCCCCCATGGCCGCCGTCGTCCCCGCCATGATCGCCTGGGCCGTCATCCCCTGGGGCGGCTTCATCGACATCCCCAACATCCATCTCCCCTTCTTCGACAATCTCCACCTCATCGCCGCCGGCCGCGTCACCGTGGGCGTCGCCGATGTCAACGTCGGCTTCGTCTACCTCCTCGCCATCGCCTCGCTCGGCGTCTACGGCGTCACCCTCGGCGGCTGGGCCTCCAACAACAAGTACTCCTTCCTCGGCGGCCTTCGCGCTTCCGCGGGCATGATCTCCTACGAGATCCCCATGGGCCTCGCGATCCTCGCGACCCTCCTCGTCGCCGGGAGCGTGGTCCCCACTTCGATCATCGCCTACCAGACCGGCGGACCCGCCGCGCACTCCGCCGGCGGCGGTCTCTGGCTGGTTCTCACGCAGCCGCTCGCCTGCATCCTCTTCTACGTCTGCATCCTCGCCGAAGCCAACCGCGCGCCCTTCGACAACGCCGAGGCCGAACAGGAACTCGTCGGCGGCTACCACACCGAATACTCGTCCATGCGATTCGCCCTCTTCTTCCTGGGCGAATACGCCCACATGATCGCCAGCAGCGCCTTCTGCGTGCTGCTCTTCTTCGGCGGCTACCACATCCCCGGCGTTTCGATGACCTACCCCGAAACCGTCGGACTCCTCCCCGCCATCGTGAAGCTCGTCGTCTTCTTCACCAAGGTCGTCCTCTCCATCTGCTTCATGATGCTCATCCGCTGGACCATCCCCCGCATCCGCTACGACCAGGTCTTGAAGCTCGCGTGGCAGTCGCTCATCCCGATGTCGATCATTCTCGTCGTCGCGACCAGCGTGATGGTCTATCTCAACCTGACCGCGTGGTACCACCTGCTCACCATGAACATTGTCCTCATGGTCGGCACGCTGCTCACCATCCCGCTGCTCCCCAAGACCGACCTCAACCGCCGTCTCCCGCTCGCCGGCTCGCGATTCAACCCGCTCCCCGGCGAACGCGTCGCCACCGCCCCGACGAGCGTCATGGCCCTCACCGACGACCCCCACGCCAGCCTCAGCGGCACCGAACGCGAAGGGCTCGTGGGCGTGCGATAGACGCCGAATCCAAAGAGCAAAGGGCCAAATCGCAAACGCGCCGATGCAAGCCCCATTTGCTATTTGGCACGTTGCGATTTGAGGTTCGAGCTTTGAGATTTCTCGCAGTCGATCTCGGCGACAAACGCACCGGCCTCGCCACCGGCGACTCCATCACGCGCCTCGCCGGCCCCCTCGATGTCATCGAGATTCCTCTCACCGCCGCCGATCAAGGCGAACGCCTGCTCGACGCCATCGCCAAAGTCATCGACGCCGACCGCCCCGCCGCCATCGTCATCGGGCTCCCCTTCAACATGGACGGCACGGAAGGCCCCGCCGCCAGGAAGGTCCGCGACTTCGCCGCGCGCCTGATGCAGCGGACCAGCGTCCCCATCCACTTCCAGGACGAGCGCCTCACCACCCGCGAAGCCGACTGGACCATGGCCCAAAGCGGCCTGACCCACGCGCAGAAAAAAGCCCGCCGCGACGCCCTCGCCGCCGCCGCCATCCTGCAGGATTACTTGAACCAGAACTTCCACCGCAGAGACGCAGAGCACGCCGAGGAAAACTCCACAGAGTCTTGATCGAGTACTGCGAAGGCTTCTGAGTTTCGGCTCTCTCTGCGAACTCTGCGTCTCTGCGGTAAAAATTCACGGCACGAGCACGATCGTCTCCTCCACCCGCAGCCGCTCCGCCACGCTCACCCCCAGCACCGACGCCGCGATCCCGTACTCCCGCAGCGCCACATCAAAGCGGCACTCGATCGCCACGGTCACCGGTCGCGCTGTCTCCCCCTTCTTCGTGCCGTCGCTCCCGGGTGTCACCACCACCCGCGCCCCAGGGATCTCGATCGCGCGCCCCTGCCCGCGGATCCCCATCTCCCCCGTCAACGTCCCCACCCACGCCAACCCCGCGCCGCCGTCCAACGAGCGCGTCGCATTCGTGAATCCCGTCACCGCAAACGTGATGTCCGGATGCCGCTCCGCATCCAGCCACTCCTCGCCCAGCATGTGCTCATCGCGCAGCGCGATCCCCGTCTTGATGCTCGCGCACGCCACACGAAACGCCCCCGCTGGGATCTTCGGCGCACTGTCACCCTTGAGCGCCCCCGCAAGGTCGCTCACCACCACATACCCCGCCACCTCGCGCGACTCGCCCGCGAACTTCTCAATTCCCGATTCCGAAACAAACCGCGCCCGCGACTCCTCCTGCCGCACCGTTCCCAGCACCACCCCCAGTTTGCGGTGCGCTTCCGGAACCACCAGCGACTTCCCGTCCGACCCCCGCGCCGCCACCGTCGTGACTGCCCGAGGCTCCTGCACTCTCAGCGCATCCTGCTGGTTCCCAGCGACCCCCGCAACGCCCTCCTGGGCCTCCAAATCGCCCCCGGCCAATCCGAGAAACATCAGCAGGCACACAACGGTTAATCCAAGAGAATGGCGCATCCCTCGATTGTCGCACCCCCGGCCCCTCCGGTCGATACCACACTGGCAACCATTCAACCTCCGAGCCCGCAATGACCAGCCCACTCCTCGCCTTCCTCGCCCTTGCCCT
>JBGSZV010000163.1:0-3463 GCA_041750235.1 Phycisphaerales bacterium | reverse complement strand
GGGTCGGTGAGGAGGAGGCCGCGGGCGTCGCGGTCGTAGCCGTAGCGCCGGGGGATTCCCGCGAGCCGCGTCACTAGCGCAGTGCTGAAGGAGTTCGTAAACAGCACGGCAGCGTCATACCGCCTGGGCCGGAGCTTCGCGGCGACGCGCTTGGGCCCCATCACGCCCTGGCTGGATGCGATGTGGACCTCGTCGAAGAAGTTGGTGCCTTCAAGGAGGGCGTCGATTCCGGGGCGCATGAGCCCGCCGATGAAGGCGCCGGGGAGGTGCTCGCGGAGGATGCGCAGGGAGGGCGTGGCCATGACGGCATCACCAACCCAGGATGGGAGAACGACGAGGAGGCGCATCCGGCGTGTAAGCGTACCGGATGCGCCTCGGTGGATCTCGCGAGAGTCTATTTGCAGGCGGTTTCGAACTGCGCCAGGAGGACGGCCAGGTCCGCGCCGTCGATAGTGCCATCGGCGTTGAGGTCCGCGCCGCGGCCGAGAACCGCGTTGTCGCCAAAGGTGGAGAGGAGGAGCGAGAGGTCGCGGCCGTCGATCACGAGGTCGCCGTTGGCGTCGGCCGCGCAGTCGAGCGGCACGGAGAGGTTGGGATAGAGGGTGACGCCGCCAAAGTAGTTAAGGGCGATGTAGTCGGGCTTGGCGTCTTCGTTGTAGTCGTACGTCTGGCTGAAGACCGGCGGCGTGCCGTGGTCCGCCATGGCGTACACGCGCGGGAATCCTCCGCTTCCGTTGCCCAGCGCGAATCGGGGGGCGGTGTCCGTGGTGATGAAAGCGGCGGAAAAATCTGTGGAAACCGGCGCAACCAGATCAAGTTCACCGTCCAGATTGAAGTCCGCGGCGACAGGTTGCCACATGGACCACGGCGCGAGACTCGTGGTGACAGGAGCGTGGAAGCCCGTGGCGTCGGCGATGAATGTGCGAACCGTGGCATCGGCAGTGGTGGCCACGACGTCGAGACGCGCATCACCGGCGAAGTCGCCCTGAACGACGCCCGTGATCTCGCTCGACGTGAGCAGCAGCGGAGTCGGTGACCCGAAGAGTCCTTGTCCGTCGTTCGAGTAAACCTCGAGTCGCCAGTCGAGGTGGCAGGCGCAGGAGGAGTTGAACGGGTCGGCCGATCGAGACAGGAGCAGGTCGGGGGCGCTGTCCTGGTTGACATCCTGCAGCAGGATCCGGCGTATGCGCCCATCGATCACTTGTGTCGAGCGGATCCAGGCGCCGCTCTCGCGGCGGTCGATGAGCAAAGTTAACGTGTTCTGTGAGGCATTCGTGGTGTAGGCGATCCAGTCCTGGTCTCCATCGTTGTCGAGATCAGCAAGATGCTGGCTCCCTTCGCGAGCGAGTCTGGTGTCGTCGGGCAGAAGCACGAAGTTGGGGCGGTATCCGGAAAACTGCGTGGGAGCGTTTGGAACGAACTGAGCCTCGACGCGGTAGTAGATCCACTGGTCTCCCTGACCCGTGGCGACGACATCTCCGATGCCGTCGCCGGTCACGTCGGCGACCCGAAGCGACCGAACGGCGAAGCCGTTGAAAATAGAAGCCCGCTCGTCGAACACGCCCGGCGAGATCGCCAATCGGATCTGGACTTGCGAGCTGTGGAGAACTGCCAAGTCCTCCATTCCGTCCGAGTTGATGTCCCCAAAGACGGCCATGATCACGTCACCGGAACTGAATGGATGGCTCGACAGTTGCTGGGGGCTGGCGGTGGCGGGAGCATCGGTGTTCAGCAGGGCGACCGATCGGCCTACGTAGCGCGTGGACTCGGCGCTCCGGGCGACCTCGAAGCCAATGCTCGCGATCACGAGATCGTCGCCGGGAATCGCGTCCACGTTCCCGGCAGCAAGCGCGCTGCCGATAAGCCCGCCTGTGGGCATGGAACGGTCAAAAGTGAGAACGCCGCTGCCGTCGTTGTTCAGAAGCACCGCTGAAACGGGCGGCGAGTTCGAGGCGACATTGAGGGTGAGCGCGGCGGTGGGGCTCGTGGTGAGTGCGAGATCAAGGTCGCCATCGTTGTCATAGTCAAGCGGAGCAACGCCCGCCGGGCTGGAGACCGGAATCGTCGTTGCGAGCGTTTCAGTCAGCACGCCGCCGGTGTAAGTCAACACGTTGAAGCGTGTGTAGCTGTCAAAGACGTGTTCACGCCCGGTCACGATCACCTCGGCAAAGCCGTCGCCGTTGAGGTCAACAAGGGTGTCGGCTTCGGTCAACCCGTAAGAGATGCCGTGCACCGTGCCCGCGCCGATGCTCAGAGTCGAGACGAGAAGCTCGTTGCTCGCCAGGATGTCCGGAATGGGATCGGCGCTGACGCGGGCAACGTCCACCAGCGACTGGGTGAGCGGTGTGGCGATGGGAGTAGCGAAGGCCAGGGGGCCGGTGGAGAGATGGATCTCGATGATGGCCGGGCCGCGCGTGACGATGTCCGCGAAGCCGTCGGCGTCCATGTCGGCGGTTTCCACCCGTGCGCCTGAGATGCCGGTGGGATTGGCTGAAGCGAAGTTTCCCGCGCCGTCTTTGAGGTGAACGACGATGGGTTGCGAACTGCTGGTGCTCGCGATGAGCAGGTCGAGGTGGCCGTCGCGGTTCATATCCGCGAGTTCCAGGTCATACGAGGCGAGTGCGAGACTTTGATCGAACGCGATCGGCTCGCCCGGCTCACCCGCCGGATTGCCGAGCACGACGCGTCCGCGCCCGGCGGCCACGATGACGACGTCGTCGGCGCCATCGTGATTCAGATCGCCCACCGCCACGCTGATGCCCTTGGTGTCTTTCGGGGCTTCCGGCGGCAGATCGAGGATCCGGACTTCCGAGAACGCAAGATCGGGGACGGCGAGCGCCGTTGGGCTGACCGTGGAGAGGGGAAGAACGAGCGCGCCGACGATCGGGCGCAGGATCTGCGTGCGTGCATTCATGATCGAACTCCAGGATGATGAAGAAAACGAATCAATAAGGGACGGGGTCGGACGAGTGAATCAATCAGACAGACAATCAGAAACATAGGATGTACAAAGTTTCGCGGCTGAGATGCACCGGGTTCCCGGAACTTGGGATTGATGCAGGAAGCCGGACAATCACTCGCCGCCTTCTACCGCCCCCCACACATCCGCCACCCCGAACTTCCCCTCGTACCACCGCGTGGTGAGCTTCCGCAGTTCCGCAGCGAAGCCGATCGCCGCGAGGCGATCGCCCTGGATCGTCACGCTCACGCTGTCGCCGGTGGTCTCGATGTCCGACACGGGGATCCCTGTTCGCTCGGCGATGGCCTCTGCCGTCGCGATGACCATGCGGCGGAACGCCTCATCGTTGAGCGGCTCGCCGATCTTCGCGCGAAGGGTGACGCGCGTGGTGGAGTGGCCGGGGGTAATCGGCCCGACTCCCGCAGCACGAGTTCCGCGGCCTCGATGAACGTGGCGGCGCGGAGCGTCGTGATGCCCGCGTAGGAGGCGCCGGTCGCCGGGGGC
>JBGSZV010000162.1:0-17092 GCA_041750235.1 Phycisphaerales bacterium | reverse complement strand
CACCGCGCTCGTCGGCGGACCCTTGGCCCCCGACAGCGCCGAACTCCGCCTCACCCCCAACACGCCCGACGACTTCTACAACATCCGCGCCAACCCCTTCACCGGCGAACTCCTCATCACCCACTTCGGCTCCAGCACCGTCTACCGCTACGCCATCCCGTCTCCCGGCGCGTGCACACTCGCCACCCTCGCCGTCATCGCATCCGCGCGGAGACGCCGTCATGCGTGAGCGCAACGAATGCAAACCACGGAGACACAGAGACACGGAGCAGAGATCTGGATTCTGTTCCAGAATCTGCTCTCTCTCAGTGCCTTCTCCGTGCCTCCGTGTCTCCGTGGTGAAATCAGTTCTGCTCTGCGGACTCTGCGTCTCTGCGGTGAAAACTGCTCGGGCCTCCGACTTCGCCACCAGCGTCATCAACTTCACCCCCGCCCCCGGTCAGTTCATCAACGACCCCAACTTCTCCGATCCCTCGCGCGCCCTCGGCGCGCCGATTGGCGGCGGCCTCTTCGCCGCCGACAACTCCAAGCTCGTCTCCTTGGGCGGCTTTGGCGGCAGCATCACCCTCGCCTTCAACGCGCCAGTCCTCGACGACCCGCTGAATCCCTGGGGCCTCGACGCCATCGTCTACTCCAACGCCTTTTACGCAGGAAGCAATCCCAACCGCCGCTTCGCTGAGTCCGCCGTCATCGAGATCAGTCGCGACTCCAACAACAACACGCTTGCCGACGATCCCTGGTTCCTCATCCGCGCGCCGGTCTTCTCCTCCATCCCCGCGACCGCGCAGCAATCTCAACTCTGGGACAACAACCCTTCCACCCCTGCGCCACCTGCCGCGCTCTTCTGGTACCCCGCTGCGCCCGCATTCCCCAACTGGCCCGCCAACTACACCACCACCGCCCTCCGACTTCCCGCGCTCTTTGAGGTCATCGTCCTGCAAAACCCCAACGGCCTCTTCGCCACTCTCGAGGCCCATTACGCCCTCGCCGATTTCTCACCCACGCTCCTCCTCGGCGACACCAACGCCGACGACGCCGTCGACAACCCCGCCATCGATCCCGCCACCTTCTACACCGCCCCCGACAACCCATTCGTGGTCGGCATCACTCCCGGCTCCGGCGGCGGCGACGCCTTCGACATCGCCTGGGCCGTCGACCCCGCCACCGGCACGCCCGCGAACCTCTCATCCTTCGACTTCATCCGCATCACCACCGCCGTCCACCGCGTCGACCCGCTCCTCGGCGAGATGAGCGCCGAGATCACCGCCGTCGCCGACGTCCGCCCCCGTCCATCCTTCTACGACCTCAACACCGACACCCTTCTCTCAACAGAGGACCTCTACACCTTCGAACGCACCCCCGTCGACCTCACCGGCGAACAGCAACTCACCCACGCCGACCGCGCCATCCTCCTCCGCGCCTTGCGCTGGAACGAGTCGCAGGACACCGCCACGCGATGAACGCTCCGCAATCGCCAACGCGGCCGAAAGACAGGCCACAGATGTCACAGATCAGCACAGATAAAACTCAAACAACCGCCGGCACCTCTCCAGCCAGCGACGCTTCATCGCTCATCCATCTGTGTCCATCTGTGTCATCTGTGGCCCGCCTCCCTCCGTGTCTCCGTGTCTCCGTGTTTTGCCCTCGCTCCGGCTTCCGGGGGTTCACCCTCGTCGAACTCCTCATCGTCATCGCCATCATCGCCCTCCTCATCGGAACTCTCGTTCCCGCCCTGGGCCGCTCCCGCGCCAGCGCCCAGCAGATCGCCTGCGCCTCCAGCATCCGCCAACTCGTCCTCGCCGTCGCCCTCTACGCGCATGACCACGACGACCACGCACCCCCCGGCGCGTCCCAGTTCCAGACCCGCAACCTCCACCGCTGGCACGGCAGCCGTCCCACCATCGCCGATCCCTTCACCCCCGCAGGCGCGCCCATCACCCCCTACCTCGACGATTCCGCCGCCACCTCCGCCGCGCTCCGCGCCTGTCCCACCTTCAAACCAACACTCGACGCGCTCAACACCGCGCACACCGGCTTCGAACGTTCCTGCGGCGGCTACGCCTACAACAACGCCTTCCTCGGCGCCGATCGCGCGCAACGCACCCCCGGCGTCTGGACCATCCGCACTGATCGCCACGGCTCACGCCTCTCCCGCTTCCGCGCACCCGCCTCCGCCGTCGCGTTCACCGATGGCGCCTTCGCCGCCGATACGTTGATCGAGTATTCGTTTATCGAACCCCGCTTCTGGCCCCACATGCCCGGCGCACGCACCGATCCCTCCACCCATTTCAGGCATCTCAAGAGCGCCACCGTCGCCTGGCTCGATGCCCACATCACCACCGAAACCATGACGCACACGCAGTCCAGCGGCCTCTACACCGCCGACCCCGCCGAACTCGACATTGGTTGGTTCGGACCCGACGACAACTCGCTGTTCCAGTACGAGTGACTTCGCCGCGGCGCGGGATACACTCATGCCCGTGAGACCCGTCGTCGACCAATGCTGCTGCGCCGGTGTGACCTTCGCTCAGCTCCTCACCCTGATCGAGACCAGGTCCCTCAACTACGAGCAACTCCAGGACGCCACCGGCTGCGGCACCCAGTGCGCCATGTGCGAGCCCTACGTCCGTCTCGTCATCCAGACCCGCAAGACCGCCTTCGTCCCCCTCACGGCATCGCAGATCGACGCCATCATGTGCAAACCCCGCCCGTGAGGCCCTGCGCAAGCATGAGCGAAGCATGAGACGCTGAGCAAAGGGATGACGCCACGCACCGTCTCACCCCAACATGCCTTTCTCATGCTCGCTCACCGTCTCATGTATTCTCAATCCATGTCCATCACCTTCGCCCAGTTCCAAAAACTCATCCGCGACCGCTACCACGCCACCGACTCGGCCCGCGGCACCGCCGGAACCTTCATGTGGCTCACCGAAGAGTTCGGCGAACTCGCCACCGCCTTGATGGACAACAACCCGCCCCCCGGCAAACCCGCCCCCACCGCCGCACACCGCGCCAACCTCGAAGAAGAGTTCGCGGATGTCCTCGCCTGGCTCACCACCCTGGCCAACATCAACAACGTCGACCTCGAGAAGTGCCTCCTCAAATACACCGACCCCGACCGCGTCAAAGGCGTCAAGAACTAGTCGGCTTTCACCATTGCCCACTGCCCATTGCCCAATGCCCACTCCACAATGACCCGCATCCCCACCATCTTCGCCACCCTCCGCCAAGAGAAGCGCAAAGCCCTCATGCCCTTCATCACCGGCGGCCATCCCACACCCAGCGCCACCGCGCAAACCCTCCCCGCCCTCGCCCGCGCCGGCGCCTCCATCGTCGAAGTCGGCATCCCCTTCTCAGACCCCATCGCCGACGGCCCAATCATCGCCGCCGCCATGCACGACGTCCTCACCAGGGGCGTCACCGTCCCCCAGGTCTTCGACGCCGTCCGCGAAGCCCGCCGCGATCCCGCGTGCGCCAACCTCGGCATCGTCGCCATGGTCAGCGTCTCCATCGTCCACAAGCTCGGCATCACCCGCTTCGTCGCCGATAGCAAATCCGCCGGGTTCGACGGCTTCATCATCCCCGACGCACCCCTCGAAGAATCCGCCTCCCTCGCCGCCCCCATCAAAGACGCCGGCATGACCCTCAGCCTCCTCATCTCTCCCACCACGCCCCCCGACCGCGCCGCCCGCATCGCCCAGGCCTGCACCGGCTTCGTCTATCTCCTCGCGCGCACCGGCATCACCGGCTCCCAATCCGGCGCCCCCGACTTCTCCAAAGTCGCGCAGCGCGTGAAGGAACTCCGCAACGCCACCGACCTCCCCATCGCCTGCGGCTTCGGCATCGCCACCGCCGACCACGTCCGCGCCTGCGTCAATGATCTCCACGGCGCCGGCGCCGACGCCGCCATCGTCGGCTCCGCGCTCGTCAAGAAAATGACCGACGCCGGCGACAACGCC
Source organism: Phycisphaerales bacterium (assembly GCA_041750235.1). Taxonomy (GTDB): domain Bacteria; phylum Planctomycetota; class Phycisphaerae; order Phycisphaerales; family UBA1924; genus JBGSZV01. The sequence goes on along the minus strand of JBGSZV010000162.1, from coordinate 13,133 downwards.
CCACAAGTCGCCGAACAGATGTGCCGCGAACTCACCGCCGGCCTGTAAGTTCGTCCCATCTCAATTTCAAACCACGCCATCCCATCACAGGGGTCTTCTCCGTGCCTCCGTGTCTCCGTGGTTTGATTTTCGCTTTTCGTTTTTCGCTTTTCGCTTTCTAGCACCCCGACCCAAACGCCCCCAGCAAAACACTCAAGTCCGCCCCGTTCACCACCCCGTCCCCATTGAAATCCGCGCCGCTTCCGGGGCCCGGCGTCACGCTCGTCCCGAACTGACCGAGCAAAACACTCAGGTCCGCGCCGTTCACCACCAGATCCCCATTCGCATCCCCCGCGCACTCCGGCGGAACGCTCGGCGTCACATAGCGCACCACCAGCGTCGGCCGCGCGCTCTCCGTCGCATTCTCCGAACTCGCCACATCCACGCCGTTCACGCCGAGCGGCACCAACACCCACCCCTCATTCACATCCCCCGCCTGCCACCCCTGCACCGTCTCCGTCACATCCAGATGCACCACCCCCGCGCGCACCCGTGGCGCTGAATCCACCGCCCCCGCCGCGCACTCCGACCAGATCATCGCCTCCGCATCATCCGCGCTCACGCCCGCACCCATCGAGCCCCACGTCGCCGTCTCATCCCACCCGCTCACCATCCGGTGCACGCGGAACCCGCTCCCCTCATCCGTCACATTCAACGTGAGCACCGCCGACGAGATCATCGCATCGCTCGGCACCTGCCCCGCCCCCGCGCCGAACAACCCGTCAAACTTCACCAGCACCTGCGTCGCGCTCCCGCTCCCCGATGGCTCATCACTGTCCACGCTCAGCACCGCCGCTGCGCCATCACCACTTCCGGGGGCCGGCGTCGCCGCGCGCAGCTCCACATCGCTCGTCCCCGCATACCCATCCAGCCCTTCGCGGAACGTCGCCGCCGTCACCGCGCCGTTCGCAACCGTCACCACCAGCTCCGGCCGTGACGCCGCCGTCACCGACTCCGACGTCTCAAACCGCATCCCGTTCGTCCCACCGGCCCACGGCAGCAACGCCCACCCCTCATTCACCGCCCCGTTCAGGTACGCCCGCAGCGACGCCGTCACATCCAGCTCAATCACCGCCACCGGCACGTTGCTGTTTGAGTTCCCCACCCCGCCAAACGTCTCCGCCGCCGCCAAGGCATCAATCCCGATGACATCCACCCCCGCGATCATGCTGTCCCACGTGCTCGCCTCACTCCACGGCAGCAGCATCCGGTGCGTGCTGAACCCGCTCCCCGCATCCGTCACCGTGATCCGCAGCTTCGCCAGCACCACATCGCCGTCCGGCGGGATCTGCCCCGCGCCGTTCCCAACCAGCCCGTCAAACTTGATCAGCCCGTGCGTCGGACCCGGCACCGTCCCATCCTCCGCATCCACGTTGATCGACGTGTCATCCCCGCGCGGCGTCGTCGGGCTCGACTGCCGAAGCTGCGTATCACTCGTCCCGACATACCCGTTGACACCCTCCTGGAACCGCAGCGTCTGAAAATGCGCGGCAGGAGCGGGGGGGTTGGCGACATTGTTCATCCGTGCCGCAAAGTCGCACGCAAACGTGAACTGGCTGTTGTAGTCCGTCTGGAACACCCCCAGCGTCGGCGAGAACGTCTTCACCCGGATCAATCCATTGCGGGGATCAAACCGCAGCCACCGCAGATACCCCGACCCGCCCGTCGTCCACGCCTGGTAATCGCTCAGCATCTGGTAGCACGCAAGCCCCGCATCATTGAGCTTCACCTGGTGGTACTCGCCATCCGCGCCGTCGGTCCCGCGATGGAAGTGACCGTTGAGCGTCATGAAGATGCCCGGATTCAGCTTCACGAAGTTGTTCCACAGCGCCTGCCCCGCCCCCGACTTCCCCGCCCCCGCGCCCGTCGTGTCCGCGTCCTGCAGGAACTCATGCGTCGACAGGATCACCGGCACGCCCGGGTGCGCATCGATCACCGACTGCCCCCACGCGATCGACGCCGCATCCGGCTGCCACTCCAGCGTCAGGTGCAGAAAGTCGTACCCCCCCGCGCTGAACAACTGAAAGTGATTCTGCTGGTTCGTCGAAGCCCCGCCGTACCACGAATACCCCGCATAGCGCGACGCCCCGAAGAACGCGTTGTAGCTCGTGCTCCCGCTCCCCTTGTTGCTCACGATGTTGTAGTCATGGTTCCCGCACGCCGAGCTGTACGGCAGCACGCCATCCAGCGTCTGCATCGCCGTCGACGCCCGGATCCACTCCACGTTGCTCCCCGCGTTCATCCCGTTCTGCACGATGTCGCCCAGGTGCGACACAAACGCAATGTCCCGCTCCACCCGCTCATCCACGCACCACTGCGTCTGCGCATAGAACTGCCACGTCCACGCCGAGTTCTCCGAATAGAACTGCGTATCCGGCAGCGCGATGATCGAGAACCGCGAAGGCCCCGCCTTCTTCACCATCTCAATGACATCGCCGCCCCCGCCCCCGCCCCCGGAATCCCCAGCCCGCACGCCCCCATACGCCGCCACGAGCCAACCCGCCATCAACGCCGCCGTCACCGCCACGCGCTTCGCCATGATCAGGAACCTCCCAAAGTTCCCGCCACGCTACCAGCCGCCCACCCGTATCGATACACCAAAGCCACCATTCCACCGCCCCGAATATCACCGTCTCACCCCAACATGCCTCTCTCAAGAGAACCCTCCGTGCCTCCGTGTCTCCGTGGTTTGCCCTTCCTTCTCCCACGCCAAAAACAGAACGGGGCCGCACGGCGCAAACCGGTCGGCCCCGTTGGTCAAGGGTTCAAAGTCAGCCGCACCAGGTCCCGCCGTCCAACCAGGATGCTCAATCGTTGCGGCGCTTCTTGGCGCCCGGGACCCGTGCTTCCACTCAAACTATCACCCACCCCTCGGCAGGCAACGTCCTCATACCCCACGCCCTCAAAAAGCCCCTTATCCGGAACCAAAACCGCCTTCCCCCACGCCTGATAACCCACCCTCTCCCGTTTCCAACGGGAGAGATCCCGGCGCGCCGGGAGAGAGGGCACGCCTCAGCCCGTTTCCACACTCCGGGGGCGGGAGAGCGGGTCCTTCCTCCGGGTGCCACCAAGCAGTCCCGGCGCGCCGGGACTGCTTGGTGCCGCATGACCCGAACGCTCCGCTTCTCCAACGGTGCCGTGGTTGTGCCGCCACCTTGGGCGGCACGGCCACGCTTCATCTCCCACTCCACCACCAATTCCCCACCCCCACGCGCACCACCACCCCCAACCCTCCGTATCTTCCAGTACCCCCGCCGCCCCGACGCGACGACCTTTGAGGCCCACCGCCCACCCATGACAAAGGTCCCGCCCCAACCAACCCCCGAGCTCACACCGGTCTGCCCCGAGTGCGGTCGCACTCCTGCCGTACAAATCTCTTGGTGTGCGTCGCGAACAGCTCCCTGGCTAAGCGTTCTGCTCGCCGCCTTGCTCTCGCTCGCTGTGACATTGCGCGAGACGCGATCAAGTGTCATCGTTATCAACTCGTTACAGATGCCGGCAAGGCTCAACATGTCGGTGATGCCGGGCTGCTACATCCCAAGCGATCTTCGCGCGATGGCGGACGGCACTGCCGATGCTGCCGCCTTCATGTCCGATTTACGCCGGTACATCAAAGTCCACACGAAGAACGACGCGACCCCCGGACGACGGGTCCACATCGGGCTCGGTGGGCCGGAAGGTGAACAGACGCTGACATGGAAAGTAGGCTGGCCGTGGACGTTCTACACCGCTGGTCAGACGAGCAATGTGGCTGACGTGCGCACAGGTGCAAGTCAGCCGAAGCCTCCGCCGATCAACGGTTTAGTAGCGATGAGTGTCAGCGTTCGTCCGACGATCACCGCGCAGCGACTGCAATGGCAGTCAGCAAGCAAACTGCGCAGCATCGAGTTTGCTGGTGTCGCCTCAACGTTGTTGTTGCTCTTTGTGGCTTGGCACGCATCACGAAGCCTTGCTGTCCGCATGGGGCGAGCATCGCGATCGACTCCAGCCGCGTTGGTAGTAATCCTGATCCTCGTGATGGCCGCTATGGCGCTGCTTCAGTCGCGGGATCCATCCGACACTCGGCGGAAAGTGGCAGGGACACCGTTTGCCTCCGTTCCGCGAGTACCGATGCCGCCGCGCGGCATGCCAGCCAACGATGCAGTGATCGACCTCGATGAGCTTGTGCAGACCACCCATCATTCGTCCAGCGACAACGGCCAGAAGGCGGCAGCGCTTATGTGGCGACAGGTGAGAAGCCTTGGCTGGGACAGTCCACAGTACATCTGCCTTGCGGTGTCCGCCGCCAATCCGCGGACCGCGACGTTGGTCTCAAGCGGTGCGCCACTGCCGATGGCTCTCTTGGTGTCTGAAATGGGAGAACCACTCCCGCCGCGATCGCTCCTGGTTGAACTATCTCCGTCGGCTCTCGTACTCCAACTGCCGCGCAAGGCCCAGGGCACTGATTCAACCGAAATTGTCGTTCATCTGGACTCAGTGTTCTACGGCATCTTGCTCTGCTACACACTCTTCCAACTCACACGATTCACGCAGTACCTCCTCTTCACCCGCCGCCTCCACCACCGCCAAAAACACAACCTCTGCCCCCACTGCGCCTACCCGATCCCGACTCCCGCCCACCCATGACAAAGGTCCCGCCCCAACCCACCCCCGCGCCCACACCGGTCTGCCCCGAGTGCGGCAGACCCGCATGCCCGCACATCGCTGAGGTCGCACGCCGGCTTGGCGCAAGACGCTTCGGTTGGTGCGCCGTTTTCGTCGCATTCGTCGTCATCGCGATTGCGAATGTGCACACCATGAGACATTCCCAGCGGGAGAACGACGTCATGGCAGCGTCCGCCGTCATCGGGCACGGCGTAACCCTTGCAGAGCTCCGAGCCGCGGCAATGGCGGATGATCCCGCAAACCTCGGAATCCAACAATCCATCGAAACGCTGCTGAACAGCCCGGCGCCAATTTCGCGCGACGCGACACTTCGCCTCGCTCCGATTCTTCGCAGTGGATCGTTGATATCAAACCGATTCTATGGCTACCCGTTCAGTGTGCTGCATTCGCACTCTTCCACACAGTTCAAGAATCTCCGCGACCGATCGGAAGCCAAGATCCACCCCAGATCATCACCTTCGCGGTGGTATGAAGGCATGTATGTATGGTCGTCAAACGCGACCCGGTGGATTCTTGTCCTCCCGGGCATCGCGGCATGGCTTTGCCTCGGATTCATCTCGTACTGGATAGTCCGTGCAGTGATTTCGGGGATTGAGCGCCGACGAGAACACCCGATTCACAGGCGAGTCCTCATCACGCGTGCCTTCCCTGTGTGCTGCATCGCGTGCTGTGCCATCATTGGCGCTCGCTTCGATAGTTCGACCGTTGAACAGTTCGACATTTTTGGCTCGTTCAGACCATCTCCCTTCGACGAGCAGAGGGTCTTGAAATCCGGACTCACCCGCGAGCAACTCGCATCGTCGCTCGCCGAGCCGTTCAATGAAACGGCCTGGGCAAAGGACATTGTCCGGCGCTTTGACCAGGCGGACTTTACCCCTGTCACCCGGGTGCTTGATCGCAACGACTCAGTCATTCAATTGAAGCTCGAAATGGTCTCCGACACGAATCAATCGACTTGGAATCGCGTGACGCTCAACTGGCCGCTTGAATGGTTCATCGGTGAGCAGTACGCAGGCCTGAGCCCCGGCGCTCCGGTCGATCTCGTTGCATGGAATGGACCGGCCACCCTGCGATGTTCCTTCAAAACTTCAACCGACGGCACCGGCCGAATCATCTTGTCTCTCTTCACCGGCCCGTTCGCAGTCATCTTGCTGATGCATATCGCCGCCTTCTACTTCGTTCGTATCCCTCACCACATCTTCTTCATCCGCCGCCTCCACCACCGCCAAAAACACAACCTCTGCCCCCACTGCGCCTACCCCATCCCCACTCCGCACGCATCCGTCAACGCATGACCGCCACCGCGACCAACCCAGCGCCCGTTTGCCCCGAATGCGGCACACCCGCCGACGCAGACATCCCCACGTACGCCCGCGCCCGCACTCGCCGATCCCTCATTCCGCTAATCGTCGTCGCACTGCTCCTCGGAACAGTCGTCGCGGGGACATTCCTCACATGGTCCCCCGCGCCGGTCTTGTGGAATAGCACATCGCGTGTCAGCGATCCGTTCCCGATTCCCACCCTGAGCTCCGTCGCCGATCTGCAATTCCTGCTCGACGGCCCCGTTGTTCCTTCGACCCGGCTGCGCGACACGCTTCTGCTCGAACTAGAAACTCGCACGTTCGAGCCGCACGAACCCGCTCAGGGCGACCTTCAAATCACGCTATCCAAACATTCGGGAACCATCACCCACTTCTGGTGGATCGGCTGGCCCGTCGGCGCCGTAGCCGCTAGCCACCGGATCTACTACTCCGACATCCGTTCAATGCAGCAGTCCGTCCCACCCGCGTACTACTCCCAGGGCGTCTACACCAGTTTCACCCTTGCAGGCCTCTCCATTAACGGCCCATACCGAAGTCTCATGCTCAATATCGGTGGACCATTACTCATGTTGGCCCTCCTCTGGTCACTATGGCCGCTGATTCGACGGCTTCGAGCGTGGGTCTCCAAACGTGCCCCGTTCCACCGCGTGTTGCTCCGACTCCTCGGCGTGCTGCTCGTACTCACCGCAGCCATCGTTTTCGTGTGGCCCACCGTGAAGATGCGCATCGAGTACGACCCGCTCACCACGACCGTCGGGACGCCGATCAGTCCTTTCAGTCGCGAGTATCACTCGACAGGCCTGACACGCACCGCCGCGATCCAAAAGCTCAAGTCACTGCCCAACGACGTCGCCGTTGCTCGTGAGTTGTTCGACTGCGTGAACAAGATCGCGCAGAACAACCCCGAGTTCGAAAACGCAAAGCCCATGTTGGCGATCTTCGGTTCAGTCGGCGTCGCCAACTCTGCCGTGCCCTACGGCTGGCCCACTCCCTTCGTCATAGTGAACACCGAAACATGGCCGACCATCGCTCCCGAGTCGCGAACCGTTCAATTCCGACGCGGCGAACTCGAGATCACCACACGATCAACCACCACCGCCGCGCAGCGCCGCATCGTGTCCATCCAGTTGATGAATGTTCTGTTCCTTCTCACCTACCTCACCCTCGCCTGGCACTTTACCCGCCTCCTCATCCGCCGCACCCTCACCACCCGCTCCACCACCCGCCGCGTCCACGAGCACTGCATCAACTGCAACTACCCCCTCCCATCATCCCACTTCGACGGCACATCCATCCTCACCGCCGCCCAACACCGCCGCGAAGCCCGAGCCCGTGCATCAACACCCGACAATCCCCCGCCCGCTTCCTAGTGCCTAGTGCCTAGTGCCTAGTGCTTGATGCCTCTCCCCATTGCCCATTGCCCATTGCCCATTGCCCATTGCCCCATGCCCACCCCCCTCTGCATCACCTGCGACTACGACCTCCAGGGTCTCCCCGAATCCGCACTCTGCCCCGAGTGCGCCACCCCCGTCGCGCGCTCCACCGCCGACCGCCGACTCCGCAACGCCAACTTCAACTGGCTCACCTGCACGACTCACGCCATCACATGGCTTGAGCGCTGCATCGCATTTCCTGTGTTCGCCTTCACCGGCTCCGCTGTTCTCTCTTGCGGCGTCGCCCTGATTGCACTTCTCGTGACCTACACCAGTCCTCCCGAATCCGCGCTCATGCTGGTGTCAACAATCGTTCTTGTCGCGCTCGTCGGGCTCAGTGTTCTCTTCTTTGTTGTCGCCTATATCCCATTCTCGTTCCTCGCCACCACCACGACGCCCCATTTTGCCTCCCCCATCGAATCACTCCGCTTGCCCGTCCGCATGACGTGCTGGGCGCCCGTGATGCTTGTTCTCTGCACCGCCCTTAAAACACACATCTTCCGCGTCTCCATCACTCTTCCTGCCTGGGCACCCGATCTCTTCCTCTCCATCGTCATCTTGTTCTTCGCCGTCCACGACGCATTCCTCCGCCGCGCCCTGAGCACTCTTGCCGCGCGGACAGACGATTTCAATCCCAGGCGCCGCAAGCGCCACCGCGACCCGACCCGTCACGCCATCATCGTTGGCGCCATCCTCCTCATCGTCCTCTGGTTCCCATACGCTCTTGCCTTCAGCAGCCGGACTCCGTTCATCGCTATCTCTATCGCGGGACGCGGCATCTTCATGCTCTCGGCATTGCTCGCGATCGCCTCTCTTCACTTTCCATTGAAGGATGTTGCCCGCGCCCTCACGGAAGAACTCCGTGTCGCCCAGGTGTACGCTGCCCGTCACCGCGATCGTCAATCCACCTCTGGAGAACCAGCCAGCAAGGTCCACGCATTCATCCAACACCGCCGCGAAGCCCGAGCCCGTGCATCAACACCCGACAATCCCCCGCCCACTTCCTAGTGCCTAATGCCTAGTGCCTGATGCCTCTCCCCATTGCCCACTGTCGAAGATCCCGGCGCGCCGGGGCCCATCGCCCAATGCCCACTCCCCTCTGCATCACCTGCGACTACGACCTCCAGGGTCTCCCCGACACCGCCCTCTGCCCCGAGTGCGCCACCCCCGTCGCGCGCTCCACCGCCGACCGCCGACTCCGCAACGCCGACTTCAACTGGCTCAACCGCACCACCCGCGGCATCAACTGGCTCGAACGCTGCATCCGCTTCCCCGTCTACGCCTTCATCTTTCTGCTCGCGGCAAGCCTGGTGATCGGCATGATCAGCGCCGCGACCATGTTCGCCGGGACCTCGCGCTTCCCGACGCAGTTTCTTCTGTATTCGATGGTGGCATTCGGCGTGGTGTTCCTCGCAGCCATGCTCCTCTTCATCGTCGGCTACATCCCCTTCACCTGGCTCGCCACCGCACGCTCCGATCACTTCACCTCACCCATCGACCGCTGGCGCATCACCCTCCGCCTCACCGCCTGGGCCCCCGTCTTCCTCGTCCTCCTCACCGCCGCCCAGCGCTACTTCTCACCCTTCTTCATCAACCTCCCCAGCTTCGCCCCCGACATCGCCCTCTCGATCGCCGTCGTCGTCTTCGCCTTCCACAACTACGCCCTCCGCGAAGCCCTCCGCACCCTGGCCCTGCGCACCGACAGCTTCACCCCCAAGCGCCGCAAGCGTCACGCCAAATCCACACGCTCCACGGCCATCGCCGCCGTCCTCCTCCTCGCCCTCATCTGGTGGCCCTACACCACTCCCACCGGCCCCGTCGGCATGAACCTGCGAGGGATTCAACTCTTCGCCATCCTCTTCACCATCGCCTTCCTCCACTCCCCCCTGAAAGACACCGCCCGCGCCCTCAAAGAAGAACTCCGCGCCGCCTCACCACTGATCCCGCCAAAGCCCGACAATCCCTCGCCCGCTTCCTAGTGCCTAGTGCCTTTCCCCATTGCCCACTGCCCATTGCCCAATGCCCACCGCCTCTCCAACCCCCTGCCCCGAATGCGGCGCCCCACCCGCCGCACCCTTCGCGCGCGACCCCACCATGCGCCGCGCCCGGCGCACGGCACGCCTCATCCTCCTCCTCGCCATCATCACACCGCTGCTCGCCGCGTCGATCCTGTGGCCGGGTTCGTCCACGACACCACAATCGCTCTTTCCATCAACATTCGAACCGCAACGCCCACTTTTGCTCGAAGCCATGAAGACCATCGCCGACGGCTCGCGTCCCGCTTCTGATCTCTTGAATCACGTTCGTCGTCTTGGAGATTCGACAACGCTTTCCACCGACGCAATCAAGCTTCTCGTCTTTCGGCAGCGCGAAAAAACAGATGAGGAACGTTCACGACACTTTGGCGTACCACTTCCAACTGCGGAATGGTTCACATGGGCGCGACTGGGAACGCCGAACCCCGCCGGTCCGCTCGGAGGTTGTTGGTCGTACGCATGGCTCGATGTGCACAACCACCAGTTCTCCATTTGGTTCGGTCCCATGGCTCTTTACATCTGTGGCTGTCTGGTCCTCTTTCATGCCCTTCGCATGCTCAAGTTCAAGCGATGGTCGCTTCCTGTCGCCGTAGTCGTGTTCGGCTGCCTCGCTCTGTGGCCGCAGCAATCAGACCGCACGACTTACAAAGCAATTGTCTCGGTCATCCCCTCCTGGGCCATCGGAGGAACACCCGACAAACAAGGCTTCCCATATCCGCGCACCGATGCCGAAGCACGCGCCATCGCCGCCGAAGTCGTCAACGTCACCGAGCGCGTGGGCACCACACCATTGGATGGCGACTTCGTGATCCTCGCTGAGATCTCTGGTGCCCGCCCCACCCACACCCTCTACGCCCACCCCTTCCCCATCCTCCAGCACACCACCCTCACCTCCACCACCCCCTTCCCCCCGCACCGCACGGCCGCGCGCCTCTCCTGGCACTCCTTCGACCTCCAACTCCCCAACACCGCCACGGCAACCACGCGCCACATCCTCTCCCTCGACATCCCCGCCCTCGCCCAGCTCATCCTCCTCTTCATCCTCACCTACCACACCATCCGCCTCATCCACTACCGCATCCTCAAACACCGCCACCACAACCGCCTCCACCAAAACCTCTGCCCCATGTGCGCCTACCCAGCCCCCAAGCCCGCATGAGTCACGAATCGCCAATCGCGAGTCGCAGCGATTCCACTCACAACTCAGCTTTCCAGAGTCCAGTCTCTTCTTTCTTCTCTGTGTCCTCTGTGCTCTCTGTGGTGAACGTTTTTCCGCTTCTCGGTCCACGCCACTTCCCCATAACCCCCGCCACGCCCCGCATTTCCCGCATAATCCGCACCCCCGCTGGCCCACGCCCACTCCCGTGCTAGCTTCCCCCTGATTCGAGTGCGCACTTCCGGGGGCCTCCATTCCGGGGGGACGGGAGTCGCGCACGACGCGCAGCCACGCGTCGTCACCGCTGGGAAGGGAACTTGAAATGCGACTCCACGCCACGTCGTGCGCGTTCTCCTGCGCACTCATCACGATGACCGCCGGCATCTCCCATGCCGCCATCGTGGTCCACCCCATCAACGTCACCGTCACCTCTTCCACCCTCATGCCCACCGGCGACCGCTGCCTCGACCGCATGGGCTTCTTCGGCTCCTCCACCAGCTTCACCGACGCCGACTTCACCCGCTTCACCTCGGGCGCTCTCACCGACGCCACCGGCTCCTTCAACTGGAGCACCAGCGTCGAACGCGGCGTCGGCCAGAAGTCACGACTCTGGGCCGTCACCCCCGACCGCGCCGACGTCGCCACCCGCCTCTCCGGCGAACCCGCCTCCACCGGCACCCTCGGCGAAATCTTCGGCGACTCACTCGGCTACAAAAACCTCTCCTGGGCGATCGACGGCAAGTCCAAGCGCACCTACACCCTCGACCTCATCCTCTCCCGCGACAACTACTTCACACCCGACAACGACCCCAACACCGTCGAACTCGCCTTCCTTGAACGCGGCGGCGACAGCGATGTGGCCATCTACGGCATCACCGGCTTCGATGAATCCGGCGCCCCCCTCCTCACCGAACCATTCATCGTCAACCGCAAAGAGACCACCGCCGCCGGCTGGTCCATCGATACCCTCCGCTCCAACAAGGCCCAGCGCGTCGAAGGCGCCGGCCTCAGCCTCCCCAGCGAATGGGGAACCGTCGTCGGCGTCCGCTTCGAAAACCAGAAACGCTTCAACGGCGCCGACATCGTCGGAGTCGCCATGATCCCGACTCCAGGCGCCACCGCCCTCTTCGGCCTAGCCGCCCTCACCGCCACCAAGCGCCGCCGCCGCAACTGACTCAGGTCTCTGGTTGGCGCAGTGCGCACCGCGCACTGCGCACAGCACCCAAACCCTGCCCTCCACCAACCAGGGCGTGCGTCTCCGGACGCACGCCCTGCTTCTTTTCTTGCGCATCGCTCCGGTCGGGTGCCACCAAGCAGGGTCTTCCTGCTTGGTGCTTCTCTCGCCCCACGCACCAATGCTGCCCTTCGCTGTCCCTCCCATTGCCCACTGTCGAAGATCCCGGCGCGCCGGGGCCCATTGCCCATATGATCCCCCCGCATCCCTTTGAGCTTTGCTAATTTGAACTTTGAGCTTTCCCCATGGCCCGCCAATCCTTCCAACCCCCCAAAGGCACGCGCGACTTCTACCCCGCCGAACTCCTCGTGCGCCGCTACATCACCGACGCCTGGCGACGCGTCGCCCTCCGCCACGGATTCGACGAGATCGACGGCCCAACCTTCGAAACCGCCGCCCTCTACAAGGTCAAAAGCGGCGACGCCATCCTCGGCGAGATGTTCGGCGTCTTCAGCGGCAAAGACCCCGAAGACGTCGCCGCCGCCGGCCGCGGCGATCCTCCCTTTGTATTGCGCCCCGAGTTCACCCCGACCTTGGCCCGCATGTACGCCGCCAAAGCCGCCCAACTCCCCAAGCCCACCAAGTGGTTCTGCGTCCCCAACTTCTTCCGCGCCGAAAGACCGCAGCGGGGTCGCTTGCGCGAGTTCATGCAGTTCAACGTCGATGCGCTCGCCGACGAAACCGTCCAAGCCGACCTCGGCGTCATCGGCTGCGCCATCGGCCTCTTTCTCGATCTCGGTTTCTCGGCGCGCGATGTGCAGGTTCGCGTCAACAACCGCCACATGATCGCCGATGCGGTGTCGCGCTCCGGCTCGACATGCAACGTCGACGACGCCTTCCGCACCCTCGACAAGCGCGCCAAGGTGCCCGCGGATGTCTTTGCCGCCGACTGCGCGAAGATCGGCTTCAACCTCGCCGACTTCGATTCCCTTGTCGCCGACACGAAGTCCTGGGCCACCGAATCCCGCGGCGCCACCCAGCTGATCGAACTCACCGCCGCCTTCGAATCCAGCGGCATGCGCGAGTGGATTACCGTTGACCCCGCCGTCGTCCGCGGCCTCGCCTACTACACCGGCACCGTCTTCGAAGTCATCGCCGAAGGCGAGCGTGCCGTCGCCGGCGGCGGACGCTACGACAACCTCGTCGAACTCTTCGGCGGACCGCCCACCCCCGCCTGCGGCTTCGGCATGGGCGACGTCGTTCTCGGCAATCTGCTCACCGACAAGGGCCTGATGCCCGAAGGCAAAG
>JBGSZV010000161.1:0-26455 GCA_041750235.1 Phycisphaerales bacterium | reverse complement strand
CGTCCGACTGGTTTCCGAGGGAACGGTCCGCGTTGAGCCATGCGAGCAGGTCGGCGCGCTCGCTGGGGGAGGCAGCGATCGATCGTTGCTCCACGGCGAGAGTTCGCCATCTTCCACCGGCGCTGCGTGCCAAGGGGGCATGAGGCTGTCGGTCACGAGCGACTTGATCATCGCGGCGCGGCCGGCGACATCTTCGTAGGTGTCCAGTCGGAAGGGAGCGCCGCCGTCGCGGCGGTGGCAGTCGAGGCAGCGGTTCTGCACGATGCGCGAGATGCGGCTGTGGTACGTGACGGGCACTTCCACCTTCTGCGCAGTGGCCGGCGTCTCCACCACGCAGCCGGGGGACCAAGTGGCGGGTATCTCGACGCGGCGATCGGCGAGCAGCGCATCCAGCGCCTGCCGGAGCCACGGCGAGCGCGGCGCGGGGAGCGCCGAGCCGACGCCGTACTGATCGTCCACCGCGCCGCGGTACACAAGAGTGCGTGCGGCATCGATCACGAAGACTTCGGTGGTGGTGCGGATGCCGAGCGTCGCGCGGATATTGCGTGAGGTGTCGGCGAGCGAGAGCCCGGTCCAGCCGAGACGATTGGCCTGCTCGCGCATGTCGGCGACCGAGTCGGTATCGGAAACGTTGAGAAGGATGAACTGGACGTCGCGGGTTGCGTACTCCCGCGCGAGAGTCGCGAGCTTGGGGCCGTAGCGGATGGAGAGGGGGCAGGTGACGGAGGTCGCGCAGATGACGGTGGCCTTGCGTGCCTTGGCGAGGGCGGCGAGGGAGTGTTCGGCCTTGTCGAGGGATGTGAAGGCGAGGTCGGGGAGCATTCGACCAACGCCGATGGCGTCTGGCGATTCGACATGTGCCGTTCGCTTGAGGGATGGGTCCTTGCCGCTGTCGGCGCCGGCGATGGACACGGCGGCGATCGCGAGGGTCGCGGCGCAGGCGAGACGGCGGAGCGTCGGCGGTGCGAGCGTCTTCATCGTGGCATCGTAGGGCATGTGACGCGGAGCGCCGGAGTGGTGTACTTTGGTCGGCGTGGTGAACCTTTTCACGAAGCCGCCGCGACTCCCGCTGATTGCGCCGTCGATCCTCTCCGCCGACTTCGCGCGGCTGGGCGAGGAATGTGCGCATATTCTCGCGCCGGCTTCCTCCGGGGGCGGCGGGGCGGACCTGCTGCACATCGACGTGATGGACGGCCATTTCGTCCCCAACCTGACGATGGGGCCCGATCTGGTTCGGTGCCTGCGGAAGGCGTGTCCGGACGCGTTCCTGGATGTCCACGTCATGGTGACCGACCCGGGGCAGTACGTCCGGGCGTTTGCCGACGCGGGCACGGACCACCTGACCTTCCATCTGGAGCCGGCGCTGGACCCTCGGGCAGGGACCGGGCTCAGCCCGCTCTCTGCCGGGTACGACCCTCGGAAGCTCGCCGACGAGGTGCGGAAGGCAGGTATGACGGCGGGGATCGCAATCAACCCGCCGACGCCGGTTGAGCCGCTGCTGCCGCTGGTCCCCTACTTCGACCTTGTGCTGGTGATGAGCGTGCATCCCGGGAAGAGCGGGCAGGCGTTCATCCCCGATGTGCTGTCTAAGACGCGGGCGATCCGGGCGCAGCTTCGGCCGAATCAGCGGCTGGAGATGGACGGCGGGATCAAGCCCGAGAATGCCCGGAGCGTGCGTGAGGCGGGGTGCGACGTGATCGTGGCGGCGAGCGCCATCTTCGGGCTGGCGTCCGATAAAAGGACGGCTGCGGTGGCCTCGATTCGAGGATAGCGAACACCAACCCAACCGTTATCCGAACACTATGAACTCGGATCGGGGTCGGGTATCATTCCAAGCCGATATCCCCTGAAGGATGTCGCCGTCCGGGCGGAGGCTCCCGGTGGACCTTGGGTTCGCACTCTATGGCCAAGTCGGGCAACGTTGAGCTGCTGGTTGTACGCAGCGGCAGGACCGAATGGGACGACGCGGGTCGTCTGCAGGGGCGCACCGACCTTCCGCTTTCCGAGGGTGGGCGTCAGGACCTGCTCCAGACCCTGCCCGAAGCACTCAATCACACGGCGGTGGTGCCGGTCGGGTCCGTCATCAGCGGTCCGGACGAGGCGTCACGCGAGACGGCGGCGGTGGTCGCGAGCCATTCCGATGTCCGCGCCAAGGTGAACGACGAACTGGCCGCCATGAAGCTGGGGCTGTGGGAAGGACTGCTGGAGGACGATGTCCTCGAGCGGCACCCGACCTGCGCCAAGGCGTGGCGCGAGGACCCGGGTTCGATCAATGTGCCTGAAGGGGAGACCCTGCAGGAAGTCGAGGTCCGGCTGCTCGGCGCGCTGTCGAAGATCGCCGAGAAGGCCAATGGCAAGGCGGTTGCGATCGTGCTGCGGCCGATCGAGTACGGCTTGGTGCGGTGCTACCTCGGCGAACGCCCGACGACCGATCTGTGGACGATGATCGAGGATGGCCCCCTGACCGAGCGGCGCTCGGTCCCCCGCACGATGTTCCGGACGCTGCTTGAGCAGCTCAAGGCGCGGGCGTAAGTCTCACCTCTTTGACCGATCCCCGGGTTCGCACCCGGCAAGCGAGAACTCCGCGATGACCCAAGTCACCACGCGCTCCTGGACCGAACTCAAGGCCTCCAGAGCGACGCGCGTCCCCGAGGGGCTGTGGCTGCGCTGCCCCGAGTGCAGCGCGATGATCTACCGCAAGCAGATGGAGGCGAACAAGAGTGTTTGCCCCGAATGCGACCACCACTTCCGGATCGGCGCGGCGGAGCGCGTGCGGCAACTGGTGGACGACGGCTCGTTCGAGCCGATGTTCACGAATCTGACGACTACTGACCCGCTCAACTTCACCGACCTCAAGAGCTACAAGGTTCGCCTGGAGGCCGAGCAGGCACGGACGGGTGAGCTTGAAGGCGTGCAGACGGGCAAGGGTTTCATCAAGGGCCGTCCGGCGATGCTGGCTTGCCTGGACCTGACGTTTTTCATGGGGACGCTGTCGAGCGTGGTGGGCGAGAAGATCACGCGGGCGATCGAGTTTGCGACGGAGAACGACCTACCGCTCATCGTGGTGAGCTGCTCGGGCGGTGCGCGGATGCAGGAGTCGGGCTACTCGCTGATGCAGATGGCCAAGACGAGCGCAGCGCTGGGGCGGTTTGATGATGCGGGGGGCCTGTTCATCAGCGTGCTGACGGACCCGACGACGGGGGGCGTGTCGGCGAGCTTTGCGATGCTGGGGGATGTGATCTTCGCGGAGCCCAAGGCGCTGATCGGCTTCGCGGGACCGCGCGTGATCCAGCAGACGATCCGACAGGAACTCCCTGAGGGGTTCCAGCGGTCAGAGTTCCTTCTGGAGAAGGGCTTTGTCGATCGCGTGGTACACCGGCACAAGCTGCGGGATGAGATCGCGCGGGTGATTGACTACGCGGGGAAGTAGGACTCGATTCGTGAGCTTCGGGTCCCCGGGAACATCAAACGATCGCTGCTCGGGTCAAAGCATGCGGTGTTTGAAGCGGTGATCCTTCAAACTCGTCAGATTGAGCGAGCCTCGCGAAGTTCTCGGACTTGTGTATCAACAAGGCTTTCGCCCTTCCATCGCCACCGGCGCGCTTCGACTGGGTGATCAGCCGCCCGGAAAGTTCAATCAATAGCGAGCGAATCGCCAGCTCGGCCATCGCATTGAGTCGGCGGCAATGACGCTCAAGCTTTTCGAAATCCTTCTTGGAAATCGTCGCGGTGCCTCCCGGCGCTCCCAACTCGTTCATGCGAGCGCGTTCGACGGCGTTTGCGAGCATTCCGCGACATTGGTCGATTTCGAGTATCCGCGCAGCCAGTTTCTTGCCGCTCTCAACGGATTTCACCTCGGCCCCACGCAGCATGTGAAGCCGATGCTCCGCCAAGGCGCAGCGGGCTCGCAAAACTTCCATCCTCAGAACACGCGGAATCAAGTCGTATCCTGCGACCGAGGTGCCGTTGCAAAGAAGACAGCGGACCAGCCCAAGTCCGGCGCACTCCTGGCACACGCCTGAGCTGCTCACGGTTCCGCGACCATTGCACTCCTCGCACACTTCGCGTCCCGCTCTGCAGAATGGGCAGGGATCGATGGCAAATGCGTTGACAAAAGCGGTGAGTCGACGAACGCCCATGGAGGCGTTTGCGCGGGCGACGAAATCAGAATCGCAGCGAAGACATCCTCCGGCTTCGGCGTGGCGCAGCAAACTCATTGCGTCAGCCACCTTCGCGCGCTGAATCAGATCGGTGAAGCGATCGAGGAGCTCATCTGACTTGTCCGAGTCATATCCCATGGCTATCGCTCGCGAAGCGGTCGTCTGTCGGACCGATGATGATACCATCGAATCATGAATCAAGGAGAAGACGCAACCATTGATGTCAGGCGACTGCGGGAGCATTTGTCTCAGGAGCGTGTCTCTACCGCGGCCGCGATGTACGTAGCCGCGCGCCCGCATCCGGATCAGACTCGGCAGCTCTTTTCAGAGCTGACAACGGCGGAGGGCGCGGCGCTCATGGCCGCGCTCACCGACGAGACGATGTCACGAGCAGTGCTCTTGTGGCTTCCGCCTGATCAGGCTGCATCGATTGCGTCTGAGATGACGACGGCTTCTGCTGCGCGGCTCATCGGTGGATTACCGAGCGACGAACGCGCCGACCTGCTGGCGGCCATGGAGAAGCGGTCGCGTGCAGCCGTGCATGCTGCGATGCCGCCGGAAGTTCGAGCGGACACTGCGAGGCTGCTGAAGTACTCGCCTGACACCGCGGGTGGTCTCATGGAGACAGAGTGCCTGACCTTCCCCGCGACGGCGACAGCTCGGGATGCAATTCGCGAGATCCGTGCCCAGCAAGAGAAGTTCTCTGCCATCGGAGTGCAGTACCTGTACATCCTGGACGAAGGCAGGCGACTACTCGGAGTTGCGCCGCTGCGCGACTTGATTCTAGCTGCTGAGGAATCTGTTCTGGCCTCGTTGGTCAAACGAGCTCCCGCGAGCGTTCGCGAACACGCAACGATGAAGGACCTTTCTGAGGCATTCGAGCAGCACCCATTTCTCGCGCTTCCGGTCGTCTCTCAAGACGGTCTGCTGCTGGGTGTGGTGACACGCGAGGATGTCCGCGCCGGCGAGCATGAGGAAGCAGAGGACGACTACCGTGTCAGTCATGGCATCGTGGGCGGTGAGGAGTTGCGTTCGATGCCGGTGGGCATCCGTCTGCGACGTCGGTCGATGTGGTTGGGGGTGAACCTCGTGTTGTGTCTGGGCGGCGCGGCGGTAATTGCGCTTCATCAGGACACGCTGGCAAGGGCGCTGGTGGTCGTGGCGGTGCTGCCGGTCATTTCCGCCACGAGCGGCAATGCGGCGATGCAGGCGGCTGCGGTGAGCATCCGCGAACTGACACTGGGGATCATCGAGCCAAAGTCGTGGCGCCGGGTGCTGGTGCACGAACTGACATTGGCGGTTCTGGTGTCGGCACCGCTCGGGGTGGCCGTGGCGCTGTTGGCAGCCATGTGGAGGGCTCCCATGGCGATCGGCGTGGCGGTAGGTGTCGCGATGGCCCTGAATACGCTGATTGCGATCGGCGTCGGCTGCGTCTGCCCGCTGTTGCTTCGGTGTCTCCGGGTCGATCCGGCGCTGGCATCGGGGCCGATCAGCACCACGCTTGCTGACGTGAGCGGGTTTGCGCTCACACTATGGCTCGTGTCGATCGCGGCGTGACGCGTCCATCTGTCCGATGGCGGTCACATGGACGATCACTTGTTGAATGCCCCCGCCTGGATTCGAACCAGGGACCAAGCGATTATGAGTCGCCTGCTCTAACCGCTGAGCTACAGGGGCGGAGTTCGCGGCGTGCCGCCGCGGGAAGTAGACATCGTAGATCGCCGGCGGAGAGCGCCCGGCTGCCGGAGCGGTCGGCAGAGTGTAAGTGCGTGCAATGAAACAGGCCGTCCGAGAGCGGACGGCCTGTGGGTGCACTCGTTCTAGCGGTCTTGTGGATGGATCCGGACAACCGGAGCCATCGGGGTTCAATCGTCGTCATCGTGCGCGGGCTTGGCCGCATCAATGCCCGCCGCAGGCGTGCCCGTTGCTGAGGCGGGCGTGAGCATGGCTCGGACGCCGAACTCGTGGACGAGGCGGCCGCCCTCGTGGGCGGCGTTGGCGAGAACGAGGGAAGCGCCGGCGTGGAGCGCGAGGTAGAGAATGCCGACGACGATGAACGGCACCCGCCGGGTTGATTTCACGACGAGGCGCCACACCACAATCACACCGAGCAGACCCGCGAGCCCGGCGAAGAGATTGCGCGCGAGTTCGGCGAGTTCCTCGTGATTCTCAAGTGCGGCCTCGACGCCGGGCATTCGCTCCGCGAGTTCGCCGGTGGCCTCACCGGTAGAGACCGCGACGAAGGCGCCGACGACGCCCAGAATCATGGTGACCGCCGTGGCGATCAGGAGCCCCTTCTCATGCGTCTTCAGCAGCAAGGCGAGCACAAGGAAAACGGGCGCCACGAGGAGGAGCGCGATGGGGAAGTGGGTGATGATGGGGTGGAGGCCGTCTCAGGTTGGAATCGGGGGAAACGTCATGGATGATTCTCCGATGCCCCGGCGGGGCGCAGATGACGTGAGACGAACGTACCCGGCGCAACGCCGGAGGCACTGAGTTAGCTGATCTTCTCGTACTGCTCTGCTTTCACGAAGCAGGAGATGCACTTCTTGAAGTCGAGGTTGGTGGTGGTGTAGCCGCAGACGCTGCAGACATAGAAGTCCTTGGTGCCGCCCTTCCACTGTTCAAGGTTGGCGAGGGCTTCCTGATAGAGCTTGGCGTGCTCGGCTTCGGCGGTCATGGCGAAGTTGAAGCTGCGCATGGCCTGGCGGTTGGAATCGGTGCGGGCGCGCTTGATCATGGCGGGGTACATCACCTGACGCTCCGCGATCTCACCCTTGATGGCGACCTCGAGATTCTCGCGAGTCGTGCCGACGCTGAACTTCTTGATGTCCGCGACGGCCTCGGACCCCAGCTCCTTGATGACCTCGGCGTGATTCTGAGCGTGGATCTCTTCGGCGCGTGCCGCGGCGCGGAAGAGGCTGGCGACCTTGGTGTAGCCCTCTTGGTCGGCTTTGACCGCGAATGCCGCGTACTTCGCGTGGGCGTTCGACTCGCCGTTGAACGCGGTGACGAGATTCTCAAGGGTGGTCGCCTGCTCGTAGACGCGAACGAGCGGATCGATGTTCTTCTGTTCGATCTCGTCCGAGTACGCGTCTTGTCCGAGCGCCGAGGTGAAGGGCGCGCCGACGACGGCAATGGATCCGATCGCGATCAGCAGAGCGCACGTGCGTTGAGCTTTCATATTCATGGAACTGCTCCTTCTTTGGGAACGAGCACCGCGACATTTCTCGGGCGCTGGTGCGCGTTCATAAGAACACTAGTGACACGCAACGGAGCATTCGCGGAACAGCGCACGGTTCCCATGCAATTCACGGCATTTCTGATGCGCAACGCTGAAGTGCGGACTCAGTCTCAATGAGTGTGCGTGAAAGCAGCCATACTGAAGTGAAAAAAAGCGGGCCGCGTGGTGCGGCCCGTGAGTGGATACCTAGAGTTGAAGTTCGCCGATCGTTACTTGATAAACAGCATCTCGCGGTAGGTCGGGATGGGCCAGAGGTCGTCGGCGATGTGTCGAGCAGTGACGGCTCAGTCTGGTGCAACTTGAAGAGGTGGGTGAAATGGGCCGCGGCCATCGAGTTGGGAGAGGATGGCGGGATCCGTGATTCGATCATCTTCGGCAAGAAGAAAAGCCTTGCTGAGAATGATGGAGAGCGTCCGGTCGCCCTCGAACGGCAGGAACACCCGCCCATCGGTGTCTGGTGAGACGACCTGCCTGGGAACAATGCACAGGTACTGGTTTCCAGGCTGCATGAGGATATTGCCGCTTCCGAGATGGATGTGGTAGGCCTTGCGCTTGCCCTTCACGATTAAGAAGCGATCAGCAACTTCGCATCGGTCGCTGATGGTGAGTCTGGGAACTAGACGTTGGAACACATCTCGGCGCGTCTCGGCCGTGGCGCCGAGGCTACCGAACGATTGCTCATGCCAGTACTCGACCTGGCGAGGTTCGCGTCCGGTATCGGCCCAGTTGGGGTCATTGGAGACGCTGGCGACACCGACGAACAGGTCCACATCGCGCATGATCTCTGAGAACACAAGCCGGGGAATGTCGTGCAGCGGAAGCGGGTCAGAGGTTTGGTTGCGGAAGTTTGGCCGGTAGCCACCGCCATATGCGTGAACCCTGTGCATTCCAGCGTCGATGCGGTAGAAGCGCACCTGGTCAGTCGTCAGATACTTGTAAACGTAGTCGGCGTCGTTGCCCTCGATTGGTGCCGACTCCACCCAGAACTCCGCGCGAATGGCGTGCTCGGGCAGGTTGCGGTGTGAAGGCTCATACTCATCGTCCACCATCAGTCGAAGCTTGTCGCGCCAACCACGCACTTCGCAAAGTGCGTGGTACGGGTGCTGCCGCAGGATGTGGGCGGCGAAGCGGTTTGAGTAACCAGCCGTGTGACGTTCCGCATCGGTCAGCGTGTACACCTCTCGGTGTGCCTGCTTGAATGGCTGGCGAATGCGTCTCGCTTCGAAGTAGTTTCGCCAAAGCGAGATGCCGTCAGTCGAATCGTTGACCGGATGCCAGAGCCTGACAGTCGATGAGGGAAGCGGATTCACCGGGTTGGCGGCGCCGTCGACTAGGCTGCCGCCATCGGACGAGTCCAGCCATGTACCTGTGAGGGTCGTTCCTGCAGACTCAAAGCTCCAAATGAGGCGCCGGGCAACAACTCCCACGACCGGGTGATCGAGATAGCGTTCACGCCAGACGGGATAGTCCCACTCCTTCTTCTGCAGGTAACCTCTTTCGATTCTGTCACGCTGGGCGCTGAGGACTTGCTTGAGGTCCTTGATCTGTCCTTTGAGGTCTTTGATATCAGTGGCGTACTGGAGCACAACTGGCCGGGGCGGACTCTTTCGAACCTTGCCCTTCTCGTCGATCCACGCCAGTTCAACATTTGAAAGATCGGGAACCGAGATCCGCGCCTTGCAGTCGCCGAGAACTCGCTCGCCCGCACCCACGCCGTGGAAGTCGAAGGTTGGAACTCCCAGTTCTTCGATCTCCTGGTACGGAAGACCTGCGGTTTCCGCTTGTGCATAGAGGGCCTTGTCGATCTCAGCCTGTCCAGACTTGAACTTGACCTTGGTCCGAAGAACGGCCAGCTGCACGATTGCTTCTCTGCAGGAAAGCGTGCCGAGTGTCTGGATGGCGCAGTTCCCGAGTTTGACGGCGCGGGGACCGATGCCGGGCACCTTTCGGTAGGCTGAAATCGACAGTGCAGCAAGGGCCCGGGCCATGTCCGCGGACGGGAAAAAGCCGGCCATTCGTGTCATGCCGATCAATGCAGCCACATTGTCAGCATGGCATGCAAGAGGATTGCGTCGATGGCGGGAGTAGTCGAAGCCAGGATCTGGGCTCGGCTTGTTAAATAGCCTCGCCCACTCGATGAACTTCCCTTCGAATGCCGCGTCTCCGACCTGATCTACATACTCGCGAGCCTTCTTTCTCCATTTTGCGCTGCCTGCGCGAGCCGCCTTGTCGCCCGCATAAGCGATCAATGCGAGCCAGCACGCCAACTCTTTGCCGGGCAGCGATTCGAACCACATCAGCGCTGTCCCTGCCCACAAGTCATTGGACCGCAGCGAGCATTGGACGCCGCCGCCAACAAAGAGGCGGACACGATCCGCGACGAGCGAGCGCCGACTTGATTCGTCTCGCTCAAGAACTCGCAGCAGGCCTTGGAGTGCAACACGTCATCGCTGGTTGGGTGGGATGTTATCTTGGAATCGATGCTCAATCTCGCCGAGCAGAGGAAGGATGTAGTTGTGATTGTGAACGTCGATCACGCGGCGGCTGACGAGCAGTTCGACTGTGTCGAGCAGATCCTCGTCCGCCGCTACGGCAACCCGCAGAGTCAGCATGCGATTCAGCAGAGAAAAGTTCAGCAGGTCATCTTCGACCCAGTCCTCCCGGCCCGCCGGCGCCGTTGATACTTCGGAACGAAGTGATTCCTGGCGAACAGACTGCCGAACGAGTTCAAACACAAGGCCCAGGTACAGCGGACGGACATCCTCCGGAAGAATCCATAGCCGCTCGAACTCCGGGGTCTCGAGGTTCAACGGGCGAATGGAAGAACGATCGCCGCACGACCTTGCCACGCCCGCGCGCCATCGCTCGAACTGTGATCTAACGGCACTATCAGCCACTTAACCACCCACGAGCATGACAAGCCGGATGAATGTCACTTCCGAGTCATGCTTCAGCACAACTACTTCATCAAGCGAGGTTGTCTGACGCTGATCCACGAGCACGAGGATCGATCGGTGCTCGTAGGCAATAACCGCCGAGTCAAACTGCTTCTTCCAGTCGATCGGCTGATGAATGCGTGCCTTCTTCTGCGGATGCCCCTCTTGGTACTCTGGCCGAACAAGACCTAGAAACAGCTCCCGTCGGAGCCGATTGTGATCGTCTACTTCCTGATAGATCCGCTCGCGAATGAGTTCGCGAACAGTGATTTTCTCAGTCGGAAACTGCAGGACGAAGCTGCGATCGAGAGTTCCCGACACCTGCTCATCGCGAACCAGTACCGCCACACTCATGGGTTGCGCTCCTGCCCGGTTGAGTAACATTAGCACGCTGCATTCCGAATGAAAAGACTTTTCGACAACACAAGTTTGTGGCCGCAATGAAAAAGGCCGTCCGGAGGCGGACGGCCTTGAAGCGTGGCGTGCGATTGGCGAGCGTTACTTGATGAACAGCATCTCGCGATAGGTCGGGATGGGCCAGAGGTCGTCGGCGATGTGCGTTTCGAGTTCGTCGGCGGCGGTCCGCAGCTCGACCATCGCGGGGATGACTTCGTCGCGGAGCTGTTTGGCGTGCGCGAGGTGGTCGTCGCCCGAGTGCTCGTGGGCGAGGGTGTGTTCGAGTTCGCCGATCGCGGTGCGGAGGCGGTCCACCATGTCGATGAAGCTCTCGAGTTCACCGACGGCGGCATCGTTGGCGACGCCGGCGGCCTGCGTCGCGGCGATGCTCTCGGCGAGCTGGGCCTGGTGGCGGATGGCGGCGGGGAGGACCTGGTTGCGGGCCATCTGGACCATGGTGCGGGCTTCGATACTCACCTGCTTCACGTACTGCTCGACGAAGGTGGTGTAGCGGGCCTCGAGTTCGACCTTGGAGAGCACGCCGTACTTCTTGAAGAGGTCGGAGGCCTTCTTGGTCTTGAGCGCGGGGAGTGCGTCTACGGTGTTGCGGAAGTTGGGGAGTCCGCGCTTGGCCGCTTCGGCGTGCCAGGCCTTGTCGTAGCCGTCGCCGTTGAAAATGACCCGCTTGTGGTCCTTCACGATCTCCTTGAGCAGGGCCTTGACGACCTGCTGGAGCTTGGCTTCGGTGGGGTTCTTGCCGAGGTCCTTCTCGAGGCGCGTCGCGGCGTAATCGAGGCTCTCGGCGACGATGGTGTTGAGGACGACATTGGGGAAGGCGATCGAGGCGCTGGAGCCGACGGCACGGAACTCGAACTTGTTGCCGGTGAAGGCAAACGGGCTGGTGCGGTTGCGGTCGCCGGCGTGGCGCGGGATCTGGGGGAGGGTGTTGGCGCCGAGGTCGAGGTTGCCGCCCTTCTTGGTGCTGGTGTAGGAGCCCTTCTCAATCTGGGCGACGATGTCTTCGAGCATGTCGCCGAGAAAGATCGAGATGATCGCGGGGGGCGCTTCGTTGGCGCCCAGGCGATGGTCGTTGGCGGCCGACGCGATCGACGCGCGGAGGATGTCGGCGTGGAGATCGACCGCGCGGATGACGGCGCAGAGGAACACGAGGAACTGCATGTTCGTGTGCGTGTCGTCGCGGGGGTCGAGGAGGTTGATGCCGGTGTCGGTGGCGAGAGACCAGTTGTTGTGCTTGCCGCTGCCGTTGATCCCGGCGAAGGGCTTCTCGTGCATGAGGCACTGCATGCCGTAGTGCGGCGCGGTGTTGCGGAGCACCTGCATGACGAGCTGCTGGTGGTCGGTGGCGACGTTGGCGTTCTCAAAGACGGGGGCGATCTCGTACTGCCCGGGGCTGACTTCGTTGTGGCGGGTCTTGACGGGGACGCCCAGGGCGTAGAGCTCCTGCTCGCAGTCGGACATGTAGGCCTGGACGCGCTCGGGGATCGCGCCGAAGTAATGGTCTTCGAGCTGCTGATCCTTGGCGGCCTTGGCGCCAAAGAGGGTGCGGCCGGTGAGGACGAGGTCGGTGCGCGCGAGGTAGTAGCGGCGGTCGATGAGGAAGTATTCCTGCTCGGCGCCGCAGGTGGAGAAGACGCGGTTCACGCCGCCGGCGGTGTTGAAGATCTTGAGCACGCGGATTGCCTGCTCGCTGACGGCATCCATCGAACGCAGGAGCGGGGTCTTCTTGTCGAGCGCTTCGCCGGTGTAGGAGACGAAGGCGGTGGGGATGAAGAGCGTGACGCTCTTGCCCGAGCGGACGAGGAAGACGGGGCTGGTGGCGTCCCACGCGGTGTAGCCGCGGGCTTCGAAAGTGGCGCGAACGCCGCCGGAGGGGAAGCTGGAAGCGTCGGGCTCGCCCTGCACGAGGGCATCGCCGGAGAACTCGGTGATGGCACCGCCGTGGCCGTCGGGGCTGAGGAACGAGTCGTGCTTCTCGGCGGTGGTTCCGGTGAGGGGCTGGAACCAGTGGGTGTAGTGGGTGGCGCCGTTCTCGATGGCCCAGTCCTTCATCGCGTTGGCGACGGTGCCGGCGACAGACGGGTCGAGGCTGTGGCCCAAGGTGACGGTGCGGAGGACGGCCTTGAAGACGTCTTTGGGGAGCCGCTCGCGCATGACGCGCTCGGAGAAGACGTCGCGCCCGAAGAACTGCTGGGGCGCCTGGGCGGCGGACTGCTCTTTGGTGGATGCTTTGCCGTGGACGTGCCCGTTCTGACGGGTGTCTTCGTGCCACGCGGCGACTGAGGAGAGGGCCTCTCGACGGGTGTGGGTCTGGCTCATGACGTTTTTCTGCCCAGGAAGGGGTGCGGCGGCGCCCTGGGGGCGCGCGGGAGGCCCCCGGGGACGGACGATCCTATGGCGGAAACGGAAAACGTGCCGAGTTGTGGATTTCTCGGTGGAAAAGCGGTTAACCGACGACTGCACCGACGGCCACCGCAGTTTCAAAATGTTCTGCGTCCCGAGGTCTAGCGTGCCGTCGCGTGAGCCGGTTCGTTGAGAATGCGATTCGCGTAGGTGTTCATCGCATCGCGGAGCTGCTCGAAGGATTCGAGGACGTAGAGGATCGGCTGGTAGTGATCGATCTCGAAGCTGGTGTCGCAGACGACATCCATGTCGAAGGGGCGTCGATCGACCTTGGGGCTTTCGAGGGCGTGGTGACCTTCGCCTTCGGAAGAGATCAGGCCGCTGCCGTAGAGCTTCACCTTGCCGTCTTCGCGGATGAGTCCGAACTCGACGGTGAACCAGAAGAGCCGCGCGAGGCGCTCGGTGTGGAAGGGGTCGTTGGTGTGGAGCGCCGCTCTGCCGTAGGTCTGGAGGAAGTCGGCGAAGACCGGGTCGGCATGCAGGGGGACGTGGCCGAAGACGTCGTGGATGATGTCGGGTTCGGGGAGGTAGTCCATCGACGTCTTGGGACGGACGGTGACGGTGGTGGGGAACTGGCGCTGTGCGAGGAAGGCGAAGAAGCTCTTGGCGGGAAGGTAGCCGGGGACGCCGTGGCTGCTCCAGCCGGTGAGCGCCTTGAGGCGGGCGTTGACTTCCTTGAGTTGCGGCACACGATCGGGGCGGAGGTTGATGGCCTTGCTGCCCTCGAGGAAAACGCGGGAGCCGAAGTCCTGCAACTGCTCCATGCGCTTGCGGAAGATGGTCCCCCAGACTTCGTGGTCCTCGGCGGTGTACTTGTCGTACTGCTGGGTGATCTTCATCGAATCGATGTTGATCTGATCGGGCGGGAGGTGGGCGGCGGCATCGGCGGCGGCCTGCGCGCGGCGGGCTTCCTCGGAGTCGATCACAGCCGAGTAGAGGATGCCCTTGCCTTTGTCGGCCTTCATCTCACCCATCGTCAGAGTCTCCTGCGGCGCGGGCCGCGTGGGGAAGGATACGCCGCGATTGTACGACTCGACGCCGCCGCGAGAAGGCGGGTAATTCTTCAGAAAGCGGCAGTGATTGGCGTCGTGCCGAGGTAAAGCGCTCAATCGTGCATCAGGGCATGCGGAAGGCGGAGCGGCCGGTCTGCGGGAAGCCCAGCGGCTTGCGGAGCGCCCCCAGCAGCCAGCCGAAGGGGATGCCAACGCCGAAGGTGATGAGCGAAGCGATGAGACCCGCGAAGAGTGACGAAGAGGCCGAAGGGATATCGAGCGGCTCGTAGAAGCCGCGGATGCGGAGGCACGCGGTCACGACCACACAGGAGACGAAGGTCGCGACCATGGCGAGGAAGCCGACGGCCAGCGCACCGCGCCGGAACATCAGGCCACGCATCGTGCGGGCGGTGTAGGAGCCGAGCAGGCAACCGAGCGCGTGGGGGCCGAGAACGACGATGGTGTCGCCGGTCCGGAGTGGAACGACGAAGACCAGATCGAGCACCAACCCGCAGATGAGCGAGGCGGCGACGACGTGGCCGGTGGTGGTCCAGAGCGCCACGAAGGCGAGCAGGATCATCACGAAGCTCGGCTGGGCGGTGCCATTGCCGATCTGGAGGGCGTCGGCAAAGCCGAGTTCGAGCCCGATGCAGAACCACGCGATGATGGCGAAGATGAGCCATCTCATTCCTGCGTCGCTCCTTCCGGAGCGGCGGCGCCGTCGTCCACCGGGATGTGGAGGATCATGCTGCTGACGCGGGTGAGGTCGGAATCGAAGTCAGGCTTGATGCGCAGATGGCGGTGGAGCGGGTGCTTGTCGGCGGTTTCCTCAACGCGAACGACGCGCCCGATCAGGCTCATCTGCGCGGTCGCGGGCCACTGATCGTCCTTGATGCGGACTTCCTGACCGGGCGTGATCCCGGCGGCAACGTCGGCGGGGATGGTCAGTTCGGTGATGAATGAGCCGTCGCCGGCGGCCTTGATCTGGCAGTTGACGATGCTGCGGAGCGAGCTGGGATCAACCGGGTCGCGGGGCATCACGACGGCACGGATGAGGCGGGTTTCGGCGCGCTTCTGGGTGACGACGTCGATGGTGGAGGTCATCAGCCCGACGCGGCTGACGACGCCGATGATCTGCTGCGTACGGCGTGTGAGGGCGACGGTGCCGGACTTGACGCCGTGGTGCCGGCCGCGGTTGATCTCGATGGTTCCGGCGGCGGAGTCGCGTGCGACGCGGGCGGTGGCTTCCAGCGGCGTGAAGCGGTAGCCGCCCAGCGGATGGATGCCGCGCTGCAGTTCGGTGACGAGCGACTCGAGCTCGTTCACGCGATCGATAGCCTTGTTGTACAGGTCGCGGTACTGGTGCAGTTCGGAGCGCGCCTCTTCGAGTTCGAGCTCTTCATGCGTGCCGCCGCCGCTCCCGCGACGCAGCGCGATCGAGAGGGCCGACGCGGGGCCGGAGATCGGGGCGATGATGGTCATCGTGGGATCGCGGAGGAAGCCGAGCCAGCGTGTGAAACGGGTCGGGGCCAGCGCCAGCGCGATCAGGAGGAGCACCGCGACGGTGGTGCGCATCCTCGGGCTCATCGCTGCTTGGGCCATGCGTCAGGAGTTCCTGAGCGATGCGGGGGCATCGCGTTACCGATCGAGATTGCTCTCGAGGGTGTCCTTCCAGGTCTCAAGGTTCTCGAGGAAGATCGCGGTGCCGCGGGCCACGCAGGTGAGCGGGTCCTCGGCGATCTTGACCTCCATACCGGTGGCGTTCTGGAGGACGATGTCCATGCCGCGGAGGAGCGCGCCGCCACCGGCCAGGGTGATGCCGTTGTCCACGAGGTCGGCGGCGAGTTCGGCCTCGACGCGTTCGAGGGTGCGCGTGACCGCTTCGACGATCGCGGTGACGGGCTCCTGGAGCGCCTCGCGGATTTCTTCGCTGGTGACAACCGTCTTGCGCGGGAGACCGGAGATCATGTCGCGACCGCGGGCTTCCATGCTGGTTTCCTGACCAACGGGCGCGGCGGAGCCGATCTCGATCTTGATGCGCTCGGCGGTCTGCTCACCGATCATCAGGTTGTAGGTCTTCTTCATGTGGTTGATGATCGCTTCATCCAGATCATCACCAGCGACGCGCACGCTCTCGCAGGTCGCGATGTCGGCGAGCGACATGATGGCGACCTCGGTGGTGCCGCCGCCGATGTCGACGATCATCGACGCGGTGGGTTCGGCGAATGGGAGACCGGCGCCGATGGCGGCCGCGACAGGTTCTTCGACCAGATACACCAATCGAGCGCCGGCGCGCTGGGCGCTCTGCTCGACGGCCTGTTTCTCAACGGCGGTGATGCCGCTGGGGACCGCGATGACGACGCGTGGTCCGAAGAGTCGGCTCTTGCCGTTCACCTTGCGGATGAAGTAGCTGAGCATCGCCTCGGTGATCTCGAAGTCGGAGATCACGCCGTCCTTGAGGGGACGGATGGCGGTGATGGAGCCGGGGGTCTTGCCGAGCATTTCCTTGGCGCGCCAACCGACGGCGGTGCCGTTGTTGAGCACGCGGTTGGTGCCCTTCTTGACGGCGACGACACTCGGCTCATTGAGCACGATGCCTTCGCCGCGGACGCAGACGAGGGTGTTGCAGGTGCCCAGGTCGATCCCCATGTCGACGCTGAACCAGCTCAGGAGCGAATCAAGCTTGAAAGCCAAAGAAACCGCCTCCGGGTCAACGCGTCGTGCGGGCTACAGCGGGGCCGGGCGTCAGTTCGCCCGGTCCATCCAAGTTCTCCACACTACCTTATCGGTCGCCCGGGTGGGGGTTCCTCACCCCGTTCGCGCCATCGAATCAAACGATTCGCTGATTACTTGGCCACGCTCTTGAGCTTGATGGGCTGGTTCTTCGGGTGGATCTTGAGGGCCCCCATGATCCCCTCGTCGGGGCCGACGGCGGTGGCCGCCCGGAACATGACGAAGGTGGCGGCGGCGAGGGCGACAACCGCGCACATCATCAGGCCGGTGTAGACGTTGATCGCCGGCGAGCGCTTGCGCTGGGCTCCCGGAAGCTGCATTCCCATCTGGCTCATGGCGTCACTCCTTGGTGGGCGGGATGGGGTTAGCTGCCGGTGGCGAAGACAAGATCGCCGACCTGGACCTCGCGGGCGTTGAGACCCGTCAGGGTGATCCGGCCGACGGCCTCGTTGATGTCAACACGGTCGAGGACGATCGTGGCGAGGTAGCCCCGGCCATTGATGTCGATGGCGCTGAGCTTCATCTGGGTTTCGAGGGAGTCGCTGGAGCCAGCGTCGATCCCCACGAAGAGCGAGCCGGTGGCGTCGCGCTGGACGCTGGAGATGCGGGCCCGGAAGCCCTTGGGAGCGAGCTTGTAGCTCTGGCTGGCGGAGGTGACGCTCACACCCTGGCGGGCGGCGTCGGCTTCCTGGCGGATCTCGGCGATCTGCTCCTGGAGGGCGCGGTTGCTCTCCTGGGAGACTTCGAGCTGACCGGTGAGGTCGTTGATGCGGTCGAGGTACTCGATTTCCTTCTGGGTCATCGAGAGGTACTTCTTCCGGAGGTCCTCGACTTCCGCGGTGCGGGCCGTGTCCTGCTTCTGGAAGGAGTCGATGAGGGCCAGCATCTTGTCGATCTGCGTGTTGTAGCGCGTCTGACCGAGCTGGAGTTCCTTGTTGTCGGTGAGGAGCTTGGCGTTGTCGCCCTGAATCTCGACCAGCGACTGACGCAACTGCGTGAGCGCGGTCTGGAGGGCGGAACGCTCCTGCTCGAGGCTCTCGCGCTCGCGGGCCTGGGCCGAAAGGGCCTCGGCGCTTGTCGCCTGCAGCGCGTTGGCCTTGTCACGTTCAGAGCGGATCTGTTCGAGCACCGAGGTGGTGTTCGCGCTGTACGCGATCGTGAGGCCCGACAGCAGCACGCTCAAGAGCGCCGCGATGATCACCAGGAACTTCGTGAGAATGTGCAAAGGTCCGCTCCTTGCCGAAACTGCTGCAGCCTGCCAACACCAGAGCCCGCCCGCGCCGGTCCCCCGCCGGGCGTGAGCCGGAGGTGGGGGACAGCCCTGGGGCCATCCATTGCCCGGGCGGGAGAGGCATTATGCCCAAAGTTCGGACGCGAGGGGCGAAGGGTTCCCTCCGCCGTCTCCTCCGGGCTCATCCATGGCCCGAAGCGCACCAGCCGCCGACCGAACGGGATAGGTACCGCAGAGAGGGGCGGGGTGTCAACGCGCAGGATTCGCAGAACCGCGGACCGGGTCGGTCAGGCGGAGGGTGGCGGCGGCCGCGGAGACCTGAACAATCGGGGAGGCGTCGTCCATCAGCTCCCGGAGGTTCGTCAGATAGCCGGGGTTCCGGGTGGCCCCGTAGAGGAACGCACACTGGGCCCGGACCACCGGTTCGGGGATGGTCCGGAGCTCGTCGGCTACGAACACGCCATCGGGATAGCCCATCTTCGCAAGGGCGGTGGCGGCGGCCAGTCGCAGCTCACGGGGGTACAGGTAGACCGTGGAGTCGCTGGCGGACTTGGTCTCCACCAGATTTACGAGCTGCCAGATGGCCCGCTCGCTCTTGACCTCACCGATGATCTGGGCGGCGAGAACGGCCGCTTCAAATTCTTCGGGCATCTTGGGGTAGAGCGCGGCGTCCAGGGAGGCGCCGGCGCCGGTGTCACCGAGTTTCACAAGGGCCTCGATGACCTGCAGCTTGAAGAGCCGCATGCCAGAGGGGTCGCTGCCGTCGTCGTCTCGGGCGGCTTCCTTGAGCATGGGAATCGCAGAGGGATTGCCAATCTCGCCCAGCACGTAGGCGGCCTGCGCCCGTACGCGGGTGTCGTTGGAGCTGAGCATCACGCCCAGTTCGGTCTGGTTGGCCTCGATGCGGTTGCGGTGCAACGCATAAAGCACGGCGGCGCGCACCATGGGCGAGGCGTCGTGGAGCAGGGGTTTGCAGGAGGGGGCGGCCGAAGCGAGTTTCAACTTGCCAATGGTCATCGCGGCCACGAAGCGGACGCCAACGTTTTCATCCACAAGCCCGGCCTTGGCGACCGCTTCGGCCCGGGCGGGCGTCGGCTGGAGCCCTTCGATGGCGTTGGCCCGCAACAGGGCGGACTCGCTGAAGGCCATGTCTTCGAGGATCTGCAGAGCCTTCTCGCGGATGGCCGAGCGGGTCACGGTATCCGGCGCCGCGGGGGGAGCCGAGGGAGAGGTCAGGGTCGGGCGCTTCTCGTCGGGGCGAGGGGCCTGCGGGGCGTCGGGATCGATGGGTGCCTTTGCAGGCGTGGCGCGCGGCCGCGGGGACTCATACGGCTGAGCGACGGCGACGGACACGAGGACGCCCGAGGCGAGGAGCAGGGCAAACGGGGTGCTGCGACGATTCATCCGACGACCCTCCATGGTCATTCGCTCTCAGGGGACGGTGGGCGTTGGCCTCCGGAAGGAGGCAATCAACCCGCCCAAGACGACCCAGGGAGCGAGAATCCCGATCCAGCGGCCCCACACGACGAAAGGCGTCGCGGACGAGGTTCCCAGGGGGACATCGACCGTGAGGACGCCCGCGGCGCGCGGCGGGAGCGCTGCTGGGGAATGTCGGCCATCTGAGCTTTGGGCGATGAGCTTTCCGCCCGCCCCGATGGCGGCACTGATCCCGGTGTTGGCGGCGCGGACCATGGGGGTGGCCAGTTCGACGCACCGCCAGCGGGCGCTCAGGAGGTGATTGGCCCTTCCGGCATCGGAAACGTTGAACCAGCCGTCGTTGGTGAGGCTGATCAGAAGGTCGGCCCGGCGGCGGCCGTCGCCGAAGACCAGGCGCCGGTTCACCCAGGAAGAGGTCACCTCGAAGCAGATCGGGGTGGCGACTCGGATGGTCCGGCCGTCGGTTGGGATGTCGAAGACGACGGGCGAACGCCCGGCGGAGAGGTTGAACGACATGCCGCTGGCGCCGACGGCGAGCAACTGACGCTCAAGCCACGGCCAGAGGGAGATGTAGGGCATCACCTCGCCGAAGGGGGTGAGGAACATCTTGTCGTAGCGGGCATCGGTGACATTCCCGCCGGTGATGAGGAAGGCGCTGTTGAACTCGGCGCTGGTCTCGACGCGTGAGCCGCGCTCGCCGGTGACGATCTGGAACCCCTCGATGCCGAGGGATCCGACCAGCATCGGGATGCCCTTCTCGGCTTGCTTCTCGACGAGTGCATCATGGAACGCGGTCAACGGCAGATCGACGTCGCGATAGCCGAGGCCGGAGTCGCGCTCGACCGCGACGGCCTGGGGCGACAGGGTTGAACCGGGGAACATCGTCTCGGGCCAGACGATGATGTCGGGCGCCTGCGCGGCGACTTCGTCGGTCATCGAGAGAAACTCAGCGAAGTCTTTGGCGCGCTGCGCGATCGACCAGGACATCTTGTTGTCCTGGGGGATGTTGGTCTGCACGACGCCGATGCGCGCCGGCTGGCCGAGGGGCGATCGGGGCGCGAGGAACACGCAGGCGGCGAGCGCGACGCTCACGCTGAAGATCCCGATCGCAGCCGGGAGAAAGCGGCGCTGGAGCAACGTGACGACCGAACCGGCGAGGGCGGCGAGGAGCAGGCCGATGCCGTAGGCCCCGAGGGTGGCGGCGGCCTTGGGGACGAGGGGGGCATCAATCAGGGGGTGCGCGAGGAGGTACCAGGCGTAGCCATCGAAGGCGATCTCGCCGCGGAAGAACTCGAGGCCGGTCCAGGAGATCGCGATCAGAAGGGCGGCGGGGATGCGGGGCCAGCGCCGATGCAGTCGCGCGGCGACGAGGATGTACAGCCCGGAGAACACTGCAAGATAGACGGCAAAGGCAGGCATTCCCGCGGCAGAGACCTTGGACATCCAGAACTGCAGGAAGCCCCACATGGGGAGTGTTGCGACGGCGACACCCAGCGCCGAGCGCCAGGGCGAGGAGGTGTGCCACGCCAGCAGCGCCAAGGGGATCAACGCGGCGAGGGAGCAGCCCCAGAGGCCGAACGGCGGAAAGGCGAGCACAAAGAGCAGCGCGTGGAGAGCGCCGAGAACCAACGCGGAGAGGAATGGACGGCGGCTGATGATCTGCACGCGCGGGAGTGTAGCGGCGCGGGGTCAGTCGTCGGTCGGCGCGGGGACGAGGATCCAGTCGCCATCGGGGAGCTCACCGTCGTAGCCGGGGTTGGCCTTCTGACGTTCGACCACGCTCTTGGGGCGCCACCGCGATGCGCCGACGTTGTTGGTTTCGCGCTTGTCACCATTGACCTGAACAGGCGGATGACCTTGATCGTCGTCGAGGTCGGTGCCCACGCTGTAGAGGACGTAGCCCAGCGTGTTCTCGGTGCGGCGGTACTTGAGGGGTGTGCCGTCGAAGCGGTCGATGGGAACGCCGGAGAGGAACGTGGGCACGAGTTGATCGAGCGAGGTAGGCAGGCCGGCGTTCTGGCGGCGGTAGCGTTCGATGGCGATGGCGGTGAGGACCGCGTCGCGCCGCTGCTGAGCGAGTTCCGCGGTGAGTGTGGCATGACCGAGCGCGGGGAGGAGAATGGCGAGCGGGCTGTAGCGGATGCGATTGAAGTTGTCGTGTGTGAATGCCTCGATGCCAGCGTCGATGGAGGTGCCATCGCGCTGCCAGAGCGGAACGTCGACGAGCGCCTGTGTCTGGTCCATGAAGTGGTTGTACTTCTGGGTCATCTCGCGGCGACTGGCTATGACGACGGCGGCGATTGGTCCGAGGGGACCGTTGGTGACATCGGGTTGCCCGCCGCTTCCAAGTGCCGCGTACTGATAGAGGTTGCGGATGCCGCTGGCGGTGATGCGGCCGTCGCCGTTGCCGTCGTCGGTGTAGATGCGCTGGGCGACATCGTTCCACATGGCTCTCTCGGCAACGAAGCGGACGATGGCTTTGCCATCGGGGGGGAAGGCGGCGAACGCCTTGGCGATGTCCGCGAGCGATGCGTCGGTGAGGACATCAGGGTGCTTCTCGATGATTCGGACGGCCGTCTCCTGCGCACGCTGCACGATCGCGATGGCGACGAGGTCGCCGATGAGCACGGGGAACTCGCGGGCATGATTGGCGAGGCCGGTCATGGCGACGATGTCAGACTCGATGCGACGGGCATCGCGCGACTCCGCGGCGAGCCAGGCGTCGGCGCTCAGGAGCAGCGACGCCTGACGGATCGAGCCGAGGTACGGCAGCAGAACGCCGATCAAGTCGGGATTCTCGATCGGCTGTTCTTCCTCGGGGAGCGGCACGCGGTGATGGAGCATCGCCTGGTTGTAGGCGGTGTCGGTGACATTCGAGGCGACGTAACCGAAATGGGGATAGCCGGCGGATTTCCGCAGCAGCGCGAGACCCTCCGCGTTGCGCGACACGTAGGCGGCCATCTGGGGCCAGCGGTCCTCGCCGGGCGCCGCGGCGGCGAAGCTGAACGAGCCGATGTCCGCGCCGGACGGGATCGGCCCGATGCCCGAGACGTCGTCGGGCACGGGTTCAAGCGTTTGGATCGCCTGGAGAAAGACTGGATACCCGCGTTGATCGGCGGGGGTCGCGACGATCGGTGCGTTGAGTTCGGCGAGGTAGTTGCGCGAGATCGTGGGTGAGCCGGTGTAGAAGCGGATCGCCTGCACGATGTACGCGAGCACCAGCAGCCCGATGAGGGCAACGATTGCGTGGCCGGTGCGGCGTTGGAACTGCCACCAGAGCGGGCGGGTGCGCTTTTTGCCGGCGCGGATGAGCTTGGCGGCCTTCGCGGGGTCGCCGAAGTCGGCGATGAGCTGGTCGGGGGTGCGGCCGGAGGAGAGGCCGTCGGCGAAGTGGGCGATGAGTTCGCGGGCGACATCCGCCTTCTCGCTGCGCCAGAGGCGCGAGCGCTTGACGACGCGGGCAATGACCACCTTGATGGAATCGGGCAGGCCGCACTCGGCGATGAGTTTGTCGGCCTTGGCGACGAGGAGCGGCTTATGCATGGCGGCGCTGAGTGAGGACATCATGCACCCCCCACTGCCAGACGACAGGTGAGCGACGCGGAGGTGATTCCCAGGAGGTCCATCGCGCCGGCGAGGGCCTGCCACTGCTTGGTGTCGGTGGCGAGCTGCTTACGGCCCTTGCTGGTGAGGGCGTAGTAGCGGCGCTCGCGGCCGGAGTCGGCGGTCTGCCAGTCGCTCTCGATCAGGCCCTTGGCTTCGAGGTTGTAGAGGAGCGGGTAGAGGGTGGACTGCCCCATCTCGAGGACGCCCTGGGTCTTCTTGGAGAGGGCCTCGATGATCTCGTAGCCGTACATCTCGTGGCGTTCGAGGAGTTTCAAGACGGCCACTGGTCCGGCGCCGCGCATGAGTTCGCGTTCGATTTTCATTGGGGAGCTCGCGGGGATCGGGAGGCTGATACTTTGTGTGACATAGTATCCGTAGCCGAGTATTCGGGCGAATTGGGGATGAGGTTCCGGGTGGTTGGAGGTTTTCTAGGTTCTTTGGAGGAGGCCGGTCGGGCGGTGGCAGCCGGGGCAGTTGACCGAGTCAGGTGAGAGGGGGTTGCCGCAGCGCTGGCAGGTCAACTCGATGGGAATGTCATGCTTGCAGCCCTCGCAGAACCGCTGCTTGCGCTTCCAAGGGCGCCGATTCGACTCGAAGTTCGGAAGTCGCCGCAGGCACACTCGGCAATCTCTTGGGCCGGGAAGAGTTTCGCCGCATTCTGGACACACAACCGCTGACAGGCCCGTGATGTCGTAGCCGCACCGACCGCAATGGCCGGGCGGGAGTATGGCCGGCCATACCCTTGGGAACATGATGAGTGTCCGAATGCAAAGCACAGCAAGCGTGATCGCCGCAGTGATGAATCCGATGGCTGGATGCACGACGGACGCCATCGCAGCCAGACTCGTGCATGCGTACATTCGCCACACTGAGTCTTGCCACCGCGTGCGAAAGAGACACGCAACCGTCAGCGGACTCGAAATGGCACCAAGACCAGCTCCACCTCCGGCACCGGCAAGCAGGTAGAGCCCCAAGTTGTCAGCAACGGTCCACTTGGACTGAACGGACACGGGGACAAAGAGGTGCGTGTGCAAGGCAACTCCAGCGCCGAAAACAAACCCAACCACCGCACCGCCAATCACAACCACGCAGAAGCATGCACAGAGTCGGATCACACGCGCCAGCAGTGGCACTTTTTCTCGGATATGTGCTCCCTGCGCGACAGTCATGTCGCATTCTCCGTGTGCAGTGCGAGGATCACTTCACTCATCCCACAACCCCACGCAATGCCCACTGCGGGCTCTTGGTTGAACGCCTACAGACTCTACGCGTCTGAAACTGAACGGTTCGAAGCGACCGCGTTGCCGCACTCGGGGCAGGTCTGTGCCGTCAGCCCGCGGAGGTCGTAGCCGCAACTTCGACAGAGGTGCGCCGGTGGTCCCGTCGGTGACCACTTGCGAGGCAGTACCAGGCAGACGCCGATGCAGATCACCAGCCATCCGATGAAGGTGATCACTAAGGAAGAGTTTGGAAACAGTGTGTAGGCGACAAGAATGACCATCGCCGAACCGCCGTATGTAATCAGCCAAGCGTGAGAGAGCTGCTTGTGCATGAGGAGGAAGGCTGGAATTGGACTGGTAATGAAACCGACAAATGAACCAAGGACTGCTCCGTAGAGGACACCAAGCGGCGCAACTGCCAATGATGCCAGTCCCATCGACGGCCAGCCGGTGATCACGAGTGTGCTGCCACCGTAGAACCCGCCAAGAAACCCGCCACCGACGATCGCCAGTCCCGAGCACAAGAAGAATCGAGCATCCCAGCCCTTCATCCAGGACGATTTCTGTGCACGTCGTGTGACTGGTCGTTCACTCATCCCACAACCCCACGCAATGTCCGCCATGAACTCTCGGTTGAGCGTGTACAGACTCTACGCGTCTGAAGCTGAACTGTCCGAGACGACCGCGTTTCCGCACTCGGGGCAGGTTGAAGCGGACAAGCCACGGAGGTCGTAACAGCAGTTTGAGCACGCGCCAGCGGGGGCCGGATTCCACCGGCGGGGCAGCGCTCGCGCTGAGATTACGCACGCGACCACGAAGACTCCCAGCGTCGCCAGGAACCCGACTCCGGGTCCGCCATTGCCATTACCGGTCACGTAATCCACGTAGCCGCCAAACGCTGCGGCCGCAAGCGAAACGGGATAGATGATCATCCACGCATGATCGAGGCGCTTGAACATCATCGCGCTGACAGTGATTGGAGACGCCAGAAGACCAATCACCGCGCCAAACACGGCGCCGAACGGAGCGGCGAAGAGTGAAAAGGACCATGAGAGCGCCACGGCATAGACACCGCCGATCAGAGCGCCGCCCGTGACACTGACGAACACCAGAGACGCTGCGCGAGCGAGGTGCCGCGAGCGCGGTGTGCCAAGGCCCTCGAGCAGACGCTTGTCACTCATCCCACAACCCCACACAATGTCCACGGCAATCCTTTCCCTGCGGCCATTCGCCCGCGAGCATGCCGTGGATCACGGTATCGATGGCCTTGCGGACCTTGTCGAGCTTGAGTTCTTCAAAGCGGATGGAGCCGCGCTGGCGGGAACCGAGGAGCCAGTACTCGGCGGCGCCGGCGGGGATGGTGGTGTCGCCTTCGGCGGCGCCGGCGGGGTCGATGAGCCAGGGGAGGGCCATGATGTAGATGCCCATCTGGAGGTCGTCGGCCTTGGGCTCGAGGAAGTGCTTGTAGGCCTTGCCGGTCTTGTAGTCGGCGATGCGCCAGTGGCCGTCCGGGGTCTGGTCGATGCGGTCGACCTTGGCGGTGATGGTGTGGGTGATGTCGCCGCACAGGTAGTTGAAGCTGACCTTGCCCTCGGCGCGAAAGAGCTGGGCGTTGTCGTGGAAGGATTCGAGGTAGTGGCGGAGCTGGGCGCGGATCTGCTCGACGATAGCGGGCTCGATCACGCCGGTGCGCGGCGTGGTACGGCGGATCTGGTCGTCGCTGATGGCGATGAGTCGGCGGAGGTCCGGCGCGGACGACTGGTTCTCCTCGGCCTCGGCGGCCTCTTTGAGGAAAGCGTCGATCGAGCGGTGGACGATGTCGCCGACGGCGAGTTCCTGCGTCTTGGGCTCGTCGTAGCCGAGGACGTATTTGAGGTAGTAGCAGCGCGGGCACTTCTGGTACTCGGTGATGGCCGAGTAGGAGAGCTTGAGGGGGGGCGCCTGCGGCGGGGCGAAGGGGGCTGAGGACTGCTGGCGCGACAGGCGCTCGACGACATGATGCAGACGCTCGGCCTCGGCGGATCCGGGCTCGATGAAGGGCGGCAGGGCATCCCCTGCTTCGATCGCGGCGAGCCCGGC
>JBGSZV010000160.1:0-2833 GCA_041750235.1 Phycisphaerales bacterium | reverse complement strand
GGGCGAGGTGATGAAGCTGTCGGGGGGGAAGGCGGATGCGAAGGGGGTGCGGGAGAGGCTATTGGGGGCGGTGGGGGGAGGGTAAGATTCGGGGATGGATTGGCGCACACATATCTCGGTCGATCCGGGCGTCTGCCACGGGCGGGCGTGCATCAGGGGCACGCGCGTGATGGTGTCGGTCGTGCTGGACAATCTCGCTGCGGGCATGAAGCCGGATGAGATCGTGCGGAGCTACCCGACTGTGAAACTCGAAGATGTGCAGGCCGCTGTCGCCTATGCAGCAGAACTGGCCCGCGAGCGCGTGGTGCCACATTCGTCATTGCCTGGCGCGGCATGATGGTGGCGCTGCGGCTGAAGTTCAAGATTGATGAGAATCTTCCGGGGGAGGTCGCGTCGCTGCTGCGTGAGGCGGGGCATGACGCCATGTCGGTGCTGGATCAACAGATGTCCGGCGCGACAGATGAAGTCGTCGCTGATGTGTGCCGTCAGAAGCGACGTGCGGTTGTCACACTCGACACGGACTTTGCGGACATTCGGACGTACCCGCCGAACGAGCACGCGGGAATAGTTGTTCTCAGGCTCGCCCGTCAGGATGTGAAATCAGTGCTTGGCGTCATGGCCGGGATACTCCCATTGCTTCAGGTAGAACCTGTTGCCGGCAGGTTGTGGATCGTTGATGAGTCGAGAGTGCGGATTCGTGGTGATATCGAGAACTGAGGGCTTCCTTCTCCGGGCGGCCCAGCAACCACGTGTGACGGGCGAGGTGATGAAGCTGTCGGGGGGGAAGGCGGATGCGAAGAGCGTGAGGGAGAGGATTCTGGGGGCCGTGCAGTCATGACCGGGCGCGACCCGTCCTAGGGAACGGAGTTCGGCGGGAGCGGGATGACTCCGAAGACACCATCCACGTCGAGTTGGACTATGCCACCACTGTCGAGGTTCACAAGCCAGCTACGTGAGTAGCCACCGCCGCTGTGAACACCCCAGACATTGCCGCCAACTTCAAGCACGGCACTGCATTCCGAAAGCGATTTGCTGGACCAGCGTGGGGCGCTTGGTCGGGATGGCGAGCGGTCGATCAGTTGAAATGAACGGCCACATTTGACGTGCGCCGCGTCAGAGATGGCGCTGGTGACGCGAGTGACGCCATCAATCGCGATACGGTCCACATTGCCCATCTGAGGATTGAGGAATCCAACCACGCCTGGCGCAGCAAGGAAAGCAAGTTCTGTCTGAGTGGCGGCAAAGCCGGTGTGTATGGGCGTCTGGAAGAACGCGTTTGCGGGCGCGGTCCAGGGCAGGGACAGCATTTGTGTGAGCGTTCCCGCCTGCAGGTCGATGTGTGCGACGCCGTCGTTGTCGCGGGCGAAGAGGTCGTCTCCCATTCCCGCAATGGCGAACGTGGAGCCGAGTTGCTCCGGCCCCATGATGTGGAACGCTTCGCCGGTTGCCACATTCCATTCGTACAGGTGGCGATCGTTGCTGGGGCCGCCGGCGAGGAGGAACACCCGTGCGCCAGCGATGGCGACTGATCTCTTAGCTGACTGCGGAATGCGGCACACGACCCGCTGCACGGACGCCGCGTTTGCGCCTGGTTTGACGAGATCGATCAGGTCCGGACGTGCATCGAAGACCAGGATCGGCTGTGTCGGACTCGCAGTGGTTCGAAACGCCGGTCTACCAATCTGAATGGGTACTGTCGTGACGACAATGATTGCCAACACAAGTATCAGTGCGGTAACGATCAGCGTGCAGACCACTGAGGCTTTGGCAAACCTTGTCAGATACTCGCGGCCCGAGACCGGTTCATGCACTCTGAATGATGCCCGCCTTCGCGAGGTAATCAAGGCAAGCCTGCACGCAGTCTTCCACGCTCTGGGTCGCGGGCTTCAGGACCAGTTCCGGCTTCACGGGAGCCTCGTAGGGGTCGTCGATGCCGGTGAAGCCCTTGAGTTCGCCGGCGCGGGCCTTCTTGTAGAGGCCCTTGGGGTCGCGCTTCTCGCAGACGTCGATCGGGGTGTCCACGAAGACCTCGATGAACTTCATGCCCGCCTTGTCGTGGATCGCACGGCAGTTGTCGCGGTCCTTCAGGTAGGGGCTGATGAAGCTGGTGAGCGTCACGACGCCGGCGTCGGCGAAGAGCTTGGCGACTTCGCCGATGCGGCGGATGTTCTCCGCGCGGTCTTCGGCGCTGAAACCGAGGTTGGCGTTGAGGCCGAAGCGGATGTTGTCGCCGTCGAGGCGGTAGCTGTTGATGCCGCGCTGCACGAGGACCTGCTCGAGGGCGCTGGCGATGGTGGACTTGCCGGAAGCGGAGAGGCCGGTGAACCACATCGTGCAGCCGGTGGCCTTGAGGTTCTTCCAGCGCTCTTCGCGCGGGAGGTTGCCTTCGTGCCAGTGGATGTTGGTGCTCTTACGGGCGGGTGCTGCGGTGGTCATGGCGTCTCCAAAGCGAAAAGCGAAAAACGAAAAGCGAAAATCAGGTCAGAGACAGTAGGGGAACGGCATGGCGCGTCAAGACCGCGCTCGCGGGGAGGTTTCTCTATCCCCTTCTGGCCTTGAAAAAGGCCTTCAGGAGGGCGGAACTGTCGGCGGCGAGGACTCCGGAGATCGGGGTGACGCGGTGGTTGAGGCGGGGGTCTTCCAGGAGGCGGTAGAGGCTGCGGGTGGCGCCGGCCTTGAGGTCGTCGGCGGCGTGGATGACACGGCCGAGGCGGGCGTTGATGATCGCGCCGGCGCACATGATGCAGGGTTCGAGCGTTACGACGAGGGTGCAGGCGTTGAGGCGCCAGTCGCCGAGTGCTCTGGCGGCGGCGCGGATGGCGATGACCTCGGC
>JBGSZV010000159.1:0-10091 GCA_041750235.1 Phycisphaerales bacterium | reverse complement strand
CAGCACGGCCGCGCCGCCGCCGCGACCGTTGTTCCCGCTGCCGTTCGCGTTGCCGTCCTTGATCGTCACCTGATCCAGCATCGCGATGCCGCTCTGCAGCGTCACCACGTGGTAGCTGTTATCGCCGGCAAACGCGGAAGTCCCGACGTCGCCGCTCAGCGTGGTCGTGAAAGACTTGCTCCGCTGCGAACTGAGCGTTTCGGTTCCAAAGAATCCGCCACGCAGCGCCAGGCCGTCGCGCACGAGGAACGTCGCGCTGCGCGGATCTCCCGGTGTGAGCAGCAGGTTCGGCCGGTGCGTGCCCTGTGCAATCCAGATCTCCTGCGCCGCCGACCCGGGCGCATTCGCCGACGCGATC
The DNA here is from genome assembly GCA_041750235.1 of Phycisphaerales bacterium. Taxonomy (GTDB): domain Bacteria; phylum Planctomycetota; class Phycisphaerae; order Phycisphaerales; family UBA1924; genus JBGSZV01. The sequence goes on along the minus strand of JBGSZV010000159.1, from coordinate 9,733 downwards.
GCCGCAGAGAGGTTCGTGTATGCGTTGGTCCAGCTCAGCCCGGAGTTTGTGCCGTTGGCATCGCTCCTGACGTACAGCCGCGCCGGATTCCTCTGGATAATCTGAACCCCGTTCACCACACCCTGGTTCGACTTCCCGAAGTCGGTCATCGTCACCGTGAGCATGCCATCCACGCCCACATCCACCAGATGGGTCGAATAGCACGCCTGCGGCAGCAGGTTGTTCACCGGCACGCTGCCGCCCACGATCTGCGGATTCTGGCTCGTCGATCCCACCACCGTCACGTTGACGTAGTTCAGATCCTCAAACGGCGTGATCGCATACACCAGAATCGTGTACGGCCCCGGCGCCAGTCCGCCAAAGGACAGCGACGTCGGTCCCGTGAATCCCATGCAGTCGTCCAGCAGTTTGTCGTAGTCGCCCGTCGTGTTGGAGTGGTTAAACGCCGTCAGGAAGAGATTCCCGCTCCGCGTCAGCGTCACTCCGGTCACCACGCCATCCAGCCCGACCAGCGGAAACGGTCCCAGCCCAGTGGGTGGCACATCGTTCCACACGCCGGCCTGTCCCGCGCCGCCCACGAACCCCGACGAGGGCACTCCGGCGCCCGCGCCAGCGCCCGGGCCGCGGTTCATGTCCAGATTGATCGCCTGCCCCAGCGCTGAAGCGCCACAGAGCCACACCGCAACCGCAGCACCACGCACCGCGCGCTCCGCCATGCAACACATCTCGCGAACGAACCCGGAACGGCCCACGCGGGCCTCTCACGTTGATTGTCCACCCGCGCTTCACCGCAGACAACGAAAAAACGCTTCACACCATGTCTTCAGCCGCCCGCGCACGTCCGGTAGCGCGAGTACGCTTCCGCATCAACACACCGGAGCGCCGCATGCAGGCCCATCTTGTCCAGCTTGACATCGCCTGGGAGAACAAAGCCGCCAACCGTGCGCGCGTCGAACAACTCCTCACGACTGCTCCCATTCAAGAGGGCGACTTGGTCGTCCTGCCCGAGATGTTCGACACGGGCTTCTCCTTTGATTTCGAGCGCACCGCCGACACCGATCACGCCACCGCCGACTTTCTCTCTGCGCTCGCCAGGAAGCTCCGCATCACACTGCAGGGCTCCTGCACCGCTATCGGCCCCGATCACCGTGGCCGGAATCGCGCGCTGATCTTTGGTCCCGACGGCACTCCACTCACCCACTACGACAAGATCCACCCTTTCAGCATCGGCCGAGAATCAGAGCGTTTTTCCGGCGGACGCGAGATCGTCACTTACGACTGGCACTCGGGGACGCAGACCATCCGCGCGGCCCCCGCCGTCTGCTACGACCTCCGCTTCCCCGAGCTCTTTCGAGCAGCCCTCTCTCGTGGCGCCGAACTCTTCGCCATCGGAGCCAACTGGCCCATCGCCCGCATCGCCCACTGGCGGGCCCTGCTGATCGCCCGAGCCATCGAGAATCAGGCCTACGTCCTGGGGGTCAACCGAACCGGCCGCGACCTCTCACTCGAATACCCCGGCGCCTCCCTGATCGTTGGACCACAGGGGGAAATCCTCGCCGAAGCCGACGCCCGGGAATGTGTCCTTTCGGCTCCCATTGATCCGGTGACCCCACGCCGCTGGCGCGACAAGTTTCCTGCCTGGAAGGACCGAATCGACCACGAACTGTGGGCCCGGGAAAGCCGTTCCAGCCGATAACCATGTGGATCCGGCACGTTGGCGCGTGTCCACCTCGGCAAATTTGCCGCCCCAACGCTCTTTTCTTGTTGACGACCCCCAAGACACTGGTACTCTGTAGGCGTTGAGTTGAGTAACGGCACGGGAGACATCCCGGCCGGTAGAGGCCCCCAAGGGGCCCGAGGAGAGGGAAGCACCCTCCTCGACAACTTAGTTTTCGGAGACGGACGGCTTTCGCGTTCGTTGTCAGTTTGCTGACTCCTCCGTGGTGGGCTGTTTCAGCTCGGTGCAATGCCGATGCGTGCAGCTAATGACAATGCCACGGATTCCCTGTGCTCGCTTCGCCGGTGGTAAATCATCGGCGAAGTGATTGTCCGCAAGTCTTTGTCATTGAACGTGTTGCGGGGAGTCGGGGGAGTCCCCGCAGCCGTGCAAAGACACTGAATGAGTGGCTTCAGAATAGCGATGTACGAATCGCGAAGGCGATCGGTACGTCGTTTTTCTGTTTTTGCGCTTGATCCGGCAATTTCAGCCTGTATCTTCTGGGCAAGACGGTGCTGCACAGGGACACCGTTCTGCTGAGCGACTTGATCGTTCGCGGAAAACAGGCAGCACGGCCGGGAAACCGGTCGGGCTGAGTTCAGGGATTCAGGCGTCTCGGCTTCGAGCTTGCCCAGTTTCACACCGGACCTCGGCCACCCGACTGATCATCCCAACAATCTGCCACACTCTGTGAGGAGTCACGCCTCCGCCCCCTAATAGGGGTCGGAGGCGTTTCCGTTTTTGGGGGTGCAAGCGCGGAATCTCGTTTCACACGCCGACAACCGACGCGGTCATCCGCCCAGCTTCTCGACCTCATCCAGCGTGGTGATCCCCTTCGTCGCCATCTGCCAGCCCGACTGGATCAGCGTGGTGAAGACACCCTGCTCGATGATCCGCTTCATCGTCTGAATCGATGGGCTCGAGAGCACACAGTCACGCAGTTCATCGTTGAACTCCAGCATCTCAAACAACGCCTGGCGTCCCTGGAACCCGGTGCGCAGGCACTTGGGGCACCCTGTCGCGGCGTACAGCGTGTTCTTGCCGTCGAGGAACCGCCCCATCTTGGTCGATTGCCCGGGCGTCACTCGTACCTCGCGCTTGCAGTGGTCGCACAGGACGCGCACCAGCCGCTGCGCCATCACCAGGTCCAGCGAGTTCGCGACCAGGTACGCCTCAACCCCGAGGTCCAGCAACCGGAACACCGCGCCGATCGTGTCCTTGGCGTGCACCGTCGAGAACACCACGTGCCCCGTCATCGAGGCCTGCATTGCCACTCGCGCTGTTTCCTCGTCGCGGATCTCGCCCACCATCACCACGTCCGGGTCCTGCCGCAGCACCGACCGCAACAGCCCGCCGAAGGTTGAGTTCGCCGAGACCGGGATCTGCGTCACGCCGTCAAGGTGGTATTCGACCGGATCTTCGATCGTCACCACATTCCGACGCGAGCGGTCGATCTCGCGCAGCGCGTTGTACAACGTCGTCGTTTTGCCCGACCCTGTCGGACCGCTCATCAGCAGCATGCCCGCGTCTTTATCGCAGGTTTTCTGGACCCGCTGGTACATGTACGCCGGCATGCCCAGGCTCGCCAGGCTCTGCGGCGTGCTCCGCTGATCCAGCACACGCAGCACGAGTTTTTGCCCGTGAACAGTCGGCGTGAAGCTTGCGCGATAGTCCACGCGCCGATCCTGGAAACGGGAGCTGCAGTGGCCGTCCTGCGTCGCATCGCGGGATGCCTGTTTCATCAAACAGGCGTTGCGGATCAGTCCGATCGACATCTCGCCCGCCGAGTTCGGCATGTCCACGATGTGCAGCATCTGGCCGTCCACGCGCATGCGGATCAGCGTCTGGTCGCCCTTGGGCTCAAAGTGAATGTCCGTTGCACGGCTTTTTGACGCCACGAGCAGCAGCAGCCGCATCGCTTTGGAGCCTTCCGATTCGCCGTCCAGTGCATCCGAGCTCGACCCATCCGCGTTGAGCAGCAGGACGGTCTCCTCCGCGCTCGTCTTGGGCGGCAGCCCTTCGATGGTCTCCCTCAGGTCGATGGCCCACTTCGGATCGCTCGCCGCGCCCTTCGCTCGCGCTGCAACGCGCCGGTCCTGCTTGGTCTCCAGCGACTGCACGCTGAAGCTCACTTTCCCGATCGAGATCACATCCCCCGGCGAAAGCAGCACCTCGCTGATCCGCGACCCGTTCAGCTTCGTCCCGTTGCGCGATCCGAGGTCCTTCAGCAGGTACCCGCCCGAACCGCTGGGCTCGATCACGTAGTGAAAACGGCTCGCGACATCGTCCTGCACCGGGATTTTGTTGTCCGGGTGGCGTCCGATCGGCACGGGCTCCCCGCCCAGCGCGACCTCGCCCACCTTCGGATCGTTGCATACCAGCTTGTACGTCGGCATCGCCGCTCCTTGCCCGTTCAACTCAGTGACGCGCCCACGAACCCTCACAATACCCGCTCCGCCAACGCCGAGGCACGCCCCAGCCTTGCCGCGCCTACCCTCCGCCCATGCACTACAGAGCACTCGGAAAAACGGGGATCAAGGTCAGCGAGGTCGGATTCGGCTGCTGGACCATGGGCGGGCCCAACTTCTCGCCAGCCAACGGCCAACCCATCGGCTGGGCAGACATCAACGAAGAGGACATCCTCCAGGGAATCAAGGTCGCCCTCGACGCCGGAGTCAACCACTGGGACAACGCCGACGTCTACGGCAACGGCCGCGCCGAGCGACTCCTTGCCCGCTGCCTCAACAAGCTCGGCGCCCGCCGCTCCGACCAGGTCATCGCCACCAAGGTAGGTCACCACGCCGGCACCGCCCCCCACGCTTACGAACCCAGCCACATCCGCCGCCAATGCGAACAGTCGCTCCGCAACCTGCAGACCGACTGCATCGATCTCTACTACTTCCACCACGGCACCTACGTCGCCACCGGCTACGACAACCAGCCTCACGACTACCTGCACGAAGCAGCCGACACCATGCACGCCCTCGTGAAAGAGGGAAAAGTCCGTGCCGTCGGCCAGTCGGCCTACAGCAACGAAGACTTCGCCCGCGCGATCCCCGTCCTCAAACCCGACGTTCTCCAGAACAAGGCCAACCTCCGGTACGACGATTTCATCCGCCCCGGTTGCCAGCTCCAGCAACTCATGGACACCCACGGCTGCACCTTCGTCGGATTCGGACCGCTCGACCAGGGCATCCTCCTCGACAAGTTCGATCCGGAGCACCCACCCAAGTTCGCCGAGGGCGATTACCGCAACAACCGCCAGGACTTCTCGCCCGACAAGCTCCGCGATATCCGACGCCGCCTGGCAGAAGTGAAGTCCCGCTTCGCCATCGCCGGTTCCGGCCCCGAGGTCACCGCCGGCCTCGCCACCATCGCCCAACGGTGGGTGCTCGAACACCCCCACGTGTGCTCGGTAATCCCCGGCTTCCGCAATGCCGCACAAGCGCGTTGCAATATCCAGGCAGGCATCGTCGATCGGCTCTCCCCGGCCGATTGCGAATGGCTCCGTCGCCTCTTTTCCGGCTCTTGAACCATCCCGCGCTATTCCCCGCGACAAATCTTGACCTTGGGTTATGCTGTTGTGGGGGTATCAGTCGTGGCGTCCGCAGAAGCTGTCTCTGCAACCAGAACGACTACAAAGCTGCTTGATGCGCTGCGCGATCACTCTAATGCACCCGCGTGGCAGCAGATCGACACCCGCTACCGGCCTGTCATCCGCGGCCTCGCCATCCGTCTCGGGCTTAACGCCTCTGACGCCGAGGAAGTCGCCCAGCAGGCGCTCACCGAGTTCGTTACCGCGTACCGCGACGGCCGCTACGACCGGAACAAAGGTCGCCTGAGTTCGTGGATTCTCGGCATCGCGCATCACACCACGCTGCACATGCTCCGCCGCGGTCGCTCCCAGCCCACCGCGATGGACACGCTCCCCGAGCCCTCCGACGACCCCTCGCTCCGCGCCATCTGGAGCGATGAGCGCGACCGCAGCATTCTCAGCAAAGCGCTTGAACTCATCCGCGCCGAATCCGGCGTCGACGAGCGCACCATGCTCGCCTTCGAACTCGTCGCGCTCCGCGGCGTCCCCACCGCCGAGGCCGGGCATCAGTGCGGCATGAGCAGCGAGCAGGTCTATGTCGCCAAGAGCCGCATCACCAAGCGCCTTCGCCAGGTTGTGACTCAGCTCACCGAAGCATTTGAAGAGGATGTGTGACATGCCCCCCGCACCCGGGACATGCCTCACCCAGGAAGAAATCGAACGCGTCGCCTCCGGCGAACCCGCCACCCCCCACGCCGCCTCGCACATCGCCGATTGTGATCAGTGCCGTTCTCGTCTCGCCGACGCCAACGAAGACGTTCACTTCATGGGGCGAGTGCGCGAGCTGACCGGCCTCAATCGGGATCCCGAAGCCACCCCGTGGATCCCCGGCTATCGCATTCTGGGGGTCCTGAACTCGGGCTCGCAGGGCGTCGTCTACCGTGCCGTGCAGGAATCCACGGCGCGGGTCGTTGCCGTGAAGGTTCTCTCCCCCGATCCCAGCGCCTCCACCCGCCAGCGCTTCCGCGCCGAACGGGAAGCCGAGATCGCCGCACGTCTCCGTCATCCCAACATCGTCACCGTCTACGAATCCCGCACCATCGGCGACGGCCTCATCGCCCACGTCATGGAGTTCGTCGACGGCGTGGCCCTCGACGCTTGGACCCCGGAGGGCGACACCCCGGCCGTCCGCCTCCGCAACACCATCCGCGTTTTCATCGATATCTCCGCCGCCATCCACCACGCCCACCTCAACGGCGTCATCCACCGCGATCTCAAGCCCGACAACATCCTCGTCAGCGGCAACCGTCCTGTCGTGCTCGACTTTGGCATCGCCAAAGCGGGCGGCATCGGCGCGACGATGACCGGCGAGTTTGCCGGCACCCCCGCCTACGCATCACCCGAGCAGGCTCTGGGGCATCCCGACGAGGTGGACGCCCTCACCGATGTCTACGCCCTGGGAGTCATCCTCTACCAGTACCTCTGCGGCACACTGCCATACAAGGTGGAGGGCTCCATCTTCGACATCGCCCAGATCATCGCCCACACCCCACCCGTCCCGCCGCGCCACATCAACCCAGCGATCCCCGCCGACCTCGAAGCCATCATCCTCCGCGCCCTGCGCAAGAATCGTCTTGCGCGCTACCAGTCCGCCGCCGGACTCGCGCGCGATCTTGAGCGTTTCCTCGCCGGCGCGCCGGTGGATGCTCGCAGCGGCTCCGGCTGGTACGTGCTCAAGAAGGCCGTCACACTCAATCGGCGGCGTCTCGCCTTCGTCGGCGCCGCCATTTTGCTGCTCACCGCCGCGCTGATCGCGGTCATCATCAGCTCCGGCAAAGCACGCGACGCGGCCCAACTTGCTGAACTCGAGAGCGCGCAGGCCCACCACGACCGCGTCCGCTTCCGTGCCGTAACCGAGCTGCTGCGCAACGCCCTTCCCAGCTCCGACCCCACCCGCCCGGAGATCGCGCGCGCGGTCAACTCCGGTCTCGGCAACCTGTATCTCCGGCTTGAAACCGGGGAGTTCACCGACGAACCGGAGCTCGATCAGGCACTCCGCCTTCTTTGGAGCGGGGTCTACACCAGCCTCGGTCCCGGGAAATCCACGGGCCTCGTCGAGTACGCCGAGGTCTCGCTCCGAAACGCGCTCGTCACGCATCGGGCGACGCACGAGGGCGATCACCCCGATACCGCCGCCACGCTCCATCAACTCGCCGGTGTGCTGCTGGTTCGCAAGCGCCCGGCCGAGGCCGAGGGCTTCTGCCGTGAGGCGCTCCAGATGCGCACCACGCTCCTCGGGAAGAACTCCGCGGATACTGCCGACACCCACGCGCTGCTCGCGCGCATTCTCTTTGCGCTCGACCGTCCCACCCACGCGATGACCGAAGCGTCCGCGGCACTCGCCATCTACGACCAACTCCCGTCAAGCGAAGTCGAACTCCCCATCGCATCAATGAAAGCCATGCGGGGCCGAATCGCCCTCAACGCGGGCGACACGAGAACCGCCGGCCCACTCATTCGTGAAGCTCTTGTGCTGCGCATCCACAATCTCTCGGCCCGCGAACCCGAACTCCACGCCTCACTCTCCGACGCCGCCGACCTCTGCGCCGCCGATCCCCAGTCAGACCTTGTCAAGCACTTCGTCCGCGCCTGGCCGGTCTCGCCCGCCGAGCTCCCCAGCGCCGTGCGTGCCGACCTCCCGGTCCTCGCATCGCCCGACCGTGGCGACTCGATGATCGGCGTCGCCACCGGACGCACCGCCTCGCTCGACCGCCTGATCACACTTGAGATCGAACTCCTCGGCCCCGATCACCCTGTTCTCATCCGCACACTCCTGACGCAGATGCGCGCCGCCGAGGCCGAGCGGTTGTCACAGGCCAAGCTCAAGGCCGCACTCCACGCCTCGGACATCCTGACGAAACGCTACGGCGAGAAAAACCAGCGCGTCCTGGTCTGCCTCGAAGAAGCCGCCCTGGTGCTCGCTCACACCGGAGGCCAGGACAAGGCGATCGAACTCGCACGCCGCATCTGCGATATCTACGACGCCATCCCCAACTCCGCCAAGGACCCCCTCGTCCGGGCCAACGCCGACCGCCACCTCGCCTGGTACCTCACGCTCGCCGGACGTCACGCTGAAGCGCTCCCGATCTGGCAGCACGCGCTCGACGCATTCCGTGCCGGACTCGGCAACGAACACCACGTTGTCGCCCTGACGCAGGGTGTCATGTCGCTGTCGCTTGTGGGCGTCGGACGCACGCAGGAAGCCGACGAGTACTCCCGCGTCGCTCTCGGAGTTGCCGAGAAACTCCCGACCACGGCCGCAGACCAGCTCTTCTTCATCCGGTGGGCCCGCGCCCATGTTCTGACCCGCCTCGGTCGCCACGACGACGCCTATCCCCTCCTCCTCAACGTCTGGGAGCATTACTACAAGTACTTCGATCCGGATTTCGCCTGGCGGCGCGAACTCATCGATGACATGCTCCAGATCGCGGAAGCCAAAAACGACACGCCCGCGACCACTCTGTGGCGCGGGCGGATCGAAGAGACTTCTGAGAGAGGAGAGGAGGAAAGAGGCTTCTGAGGGGGACTTCCGAAACGATCCAGAGGAGGGGAGAGGTGTCAGAAGGTCGTCATACCCGTCTGACACCAAGACTTGCCGCCACCCTCCCGAATCTTGCACTTCTTTGAGAAGATTTTCTCTCGTCGGATCACCAAAGCACCGGGCCGGTCTCGGCCAGCCGATCATCTCGGCAACGCCGAGCTTCGGGCACCGCCTCCTCATTTCCACGCCACATAGTCCAAAAACGACACGCCCGCGTCACTGCTTGGCGCGGGCGGATCGAACAAACGTCTGAGAGAGGAGGAGAAGAGAGGTTTCTGAGGAGAGGACTTTCGAAACGATCCAGAGGAGAGGAGAGGTGTCAGACGGTCGTCATACTCGTCTGACACCATGACTTGCCGCGAGCAGGCGGAACCTTGCAGCCTCAAGAAGAAAAATCGCAGAATGCCGTCCCGACCCTCTCTCACATGCAGCCGCGAACGAGGAAGATCAGCAGGATCACCGGGATCGGCACCCCCAAGAGCCACAGCAGGATCCCCCATTTGGCCTTACCGACCCGTGCCGTCCGCAGATAGGCGGAGGGGAGCCGCTCGCTGAGTCCAGATCGAAGTTCGTTTTGCGTCGAATAGCTGGTTTTCATATCCAGCCATCCGCCCACCACTCGGGACGCCATCTGAACCATGCATGAATGGACATTCAGAGAAACGAAAAAGGCCCCGCATCAAGCAGGGCCTCTCTTCAAAGCGGGTGACCAGGATCGAACTGGCGACATTCAGCTTGGGAACGCCCGGGCTGCCGATCGGAATCCCCGTGAATCTGGCCACTTCCGACGCACCCCGCGTTCGCTTGCACACGGGCTTGCACAAGCCCGCGCATGATCGGGATTCCCGCCCCCGCGCCCGTCCCGCGACGTTCGCCCACG
>JBGSZV010000158.1:0-5791 GCA_041750235.1 Phycisphaerales bacterium | reverse complement strand
TGATGGTCTGGCTCGACGACGGCACCATCGCCGCTATCCGCGCCATGAGCAGCCGCGGCGAGGACCGTGTGCTCATCACGCTCCCCGAGGGCCAGGCCGCCGAGTACGAGCTTGATGCCCTCCGCGGCATCGCCTTCAACGCGTCGCGCCTCATCCCGCTTTCATCACTCACCCCGCTGGAGCAGGACCCCATCGGCGAGCGACTCCATGCCGAGCCCATCACCCGCGTGCACCACCCCAATGACCTGGGCGTTGGATCAGCGGTCACCTTCGGCGCGTGGGACCTCGAACTCCCCGGCCCGATGCGCGTCACCTATGAGATCCCCGAGGGCATCCAGCGCCTCGCCTTCACCGCCGCTCTCGCCGCCGACACCGCGCCGTGGGGCGACTGCGAACTCATTCTCTCGGCGGGCACAACCGAACTCGCCCGCGTTCACCTGTCCCAGGATCAACCATCGAGCCCCGTGAACATCCCCATCACCGGCGGACCGCTCGTCATCACCCTCGATCCCGGCGCTTACGGCCCGATCAAAGATCGCGTCGTGCTCCGACGCGCCATGCTGCTGAAGTAGTTCCTACACGCCCAGCCGCGCGCGCAGCGTGTCCATGAGCGCGGAAGTGACCTCGTCCGGCCCCTTTGAAGCATCGATCACCGCGTACCCCTTGGGATCGCGTCGCGCCTGGTCGAGATACCCCTCGCGCACACGCTTGTGAAACGCGTCGCCCTTCTGCTCCATCCGGTCCAGCAGCGGGTTGAGCCGCGTCGCCGCGGTCGCCGTGTCCACGTCGAAGATCACCACAAGGTCCGGCCACGCATCCCGGCACGCCGCCTTCGCCACGGCAACAATGTCGTCGTACGCCAGCCCCCCCGCGGTCCCCTGGTAGGCGAGCGTGCTCGAAACGTACCGATCGGCGATCACCAGTTCACCCCGCGCGATGGCCGGCCGAATCTTCTCTTCCACCAGCTGCGCACGGCTGGCCATGTACAGCATCATCTCGCAGCGCAGCGACATCTCGTCGTGGATCGGGTCGAGCAGAATGTCCCGGATCCGCTCGCCCACACGCGTGCCCCCCGGCTCGCGCACCTCGCACACACTGAGGCCCGCCTGCTGCGAGGCCGCGACGAACCGCCGGAGCTGCGTGCTCTTGCCTGAGCCGTCGGGCCCGTCAAAGACAATGAACTTGCCCCGGAGGCTGGTGAGCCAGGCGTCCGGTCCGTTCCCGCTTCCGTGCGTGGTGCCGCGTGTCGTCACGCCGGGATTCTAGAACAAACTCGGCCGCTCATGGCGCCGGTTCACAGTTCCTTGAGCGCCTCGTTGATCCGCCGGAGCATCCGGTCCAGATCCTCGATCGACTGGCCGCGGGCAAGGAAGTAGTTTTCCACATAGTCGTACTTCTTGAAGAGGACGATGATCCGCTGCAGGCTCGACCGCATCTCCCGCAGCCGCTGCTCGAACTTCCGGATGTTCTTCTGGTCGGCGAGGATGTCGCTGGTGTCGTTGTAGTCCTCCACCGCGCGCCGGATGACCTCCATGTTGCGCTCGTAGGTCTTCCGGTAGACGCGCACGAACGATTCCCCGTCGATCGCCCGCCGCGTGGTGTTCTTGAGCTTCAGTTGCCGGACCACATCCAGTGCATCGGTCGCAGCGCCGTCCGCCGCCCGGCAGGCGACCGCCTGGCTCCCGGTGAGGGAGAGAATCGTGGTGGGACCATCGATCTCTTCGAAAGCCTCCGGATCCTTCGCGGGTTTCCTCGATGTGAGCGCCCAAGGCGTGGCGCGGGTGTCCGCGTACACCTCGCGCTCCATCACGACCATCGCATCAACCAGCACCGAAGGTCGCCCGACTTTTTCCGTCAACGCCCGCCACCGAGCGGCGAAGGCGCTGTTGTACTTGGCGTCCACTTCTTTGGAGCCCGAGCTCTTCTCCTGATAGGCGACCGCCGCGCCCAGCCGTGCCGCCGGGCCGACATAGAAGTCCTGGTTGCTCATGCACAGCAGCGCCGCCGCGCTGAACGCCTCGCCTTGAACGTACAGCACCCCCCGGATGCGCCCCGCATAGGAATCAATCGCCTCGCGCACCTTGGCAAGCTCACTCACCATCCCGCCCGGTGAGTTGAGAACAAACACCACCGCTTCCGCCTTGGCGTCCACCCCGCGCTGCAGCACCGCCCGGACGATCCCTGCCGTCAGATCCTCGCCGAACACCCCCTCGAGCGGCGCGATGATGTACCCGCCCGTTCCCGGCGCGGCCGCGGCCAGCGTCTCGTCGTTGTTCTTGGCCGGACCGGGCGAACCCCCTGGCGATTCGGGGATCGCGCTCTCAAGTGCGCTGTGCTGCGTTGTGATCTGACGGATATCGCTCCGGACCAGCGTCATCTTCGCCGTGATCGCCCCCTGCTTCACGTTCAGGACGACCTTGAAGTCCGTTTCTTCGACCACCTGCCCAAAGAACTCGCGCCCGTCGCGCAGCGTCACATCAACCCAGTCGCCCACCCCCCGGGCCGAGACCGCAGCCGACATGCCGCAGGCAGCAACCGCGCCGAAGACGAGCCACCGCCACCAATGGGAATGAGGCATGGGCACACTGTACCTACGCACCCGCCGGTCGAAAGTTGCCGGGGTCGCTCGGCGGCGTCAGAAACCGGCCTTCCGCGACCACTTCGGACCCGACGCCGTGTCCTCAACCACCACATTCAACCGCACCAGCTCATCGCGGATCTTGTCCGCTTCCGGCCAGTTCTTGGTCTTGCGGGCCTCCGTCCGCCGGTGCACCAGGTCGTCGATATGCAGATCCTCCGGCGACCGCGGCGCATCATTCGTGGCCGCCGCATCGCGACGCGCGAGCGCCACCACCCCCAGCACGCCGTCCATCAGCTCCAGCGCCGCGGCATCGCCGGGCCCAGGGTTCGGCGTTCGGTTGATAAAGGTGTTGATCGCGCCAATGGCCCCGGCGACGTTCATATCGTCATTCATCGCCGCCGCGAACTCCGCGCAAGCCGCTGCGCCCGCTTCAGACAATCCCGTTCCTGCCGCTGCTCCACCTTTGACCACGAACTCGCGCCACCGCTCCACCATCCGCGCCGAATCCTTCAGCCCCTGCTCGGTGAAGTTCGCGTTGCTTCGGTAGTGCGTCTTGATCAGCTCCAGACGGATCGCCGCCGCGGAGAATCCCTTGCGCTCCAGGTCGCGGAGCGTGAAGAAGTTGCCCTTGCTCTTGCTCATCTTCGCCCCCTCCACCTGGAGGAAGCGCGTGTGCAGCCAGTGACGCGCGAACGCCGGTTTCCCCGTGGCGCAACGGCTTTGGGCAATCTCACATTCGTGGTGCGGGAAAATGTTGTCCTCGCCGCCGGAGTGGAAGTCGATTACGTCACCCAGCCGCCCGCGCGCCATCGCCGAGCACTCGATATGCCAGCCCGGATAGCCCTCTTTCAACGGCACCGAACGCCCCAGCACCTTGCTCGGGTCCCAGCGCATCAGGTGCGTCGGGTCGGGCTTCCACAGCATGAAGTCCGCGGGATGCTTCTTGACCGCCTGCGTCTGCCCGCTCACGCGCCCGCCCGCCCCGCTCTTGATCTTGTCGAGGGTGTTGCCGGAAAGGCGCCCGTAGTCGGGGAAGCTCTGGGTGTCGAAGTACGCGACGCCATCCGCAGCGATGTACGCGTGCCCCTTCTCAATGAGTGTCAGGGTCATTTCCAGCATTTCGGCAATCGACCGCGTGGGCCGCGGCATCAGACTCGGGTCTTTCGCCGCCTCCTCCACCACCCTCAGCCCCAAGCGTCGTGAATCCGCCAGAAACGCATCGGCGTAGTAATCCGCGATCGCGTACGGATCGTTCGGATTGATCTTCGCTGCCGCCTCACTCGGGAGCTTGCCGCTCTTCTTGTCCTCGAGCAGCCGCACCCGCGCCGCTTCCATCCGGTCTTCGCCCGATGAATCAAGCGCCGCATCATCCACGAGGTGCCCGACGTCGGTGATGTTCATCACCTGCGTGACGCGGTACCCCTTCCCGCCGTCGGCGCGCTCGCAGAGCGGCGACTCCAGCCACCGTCGCAGCACATCCGCGTTGAGGAAGCTCCGAAAGTTCCCGATGTGCGCAAAGTCGTACACCGTCGGGCCGCACGAATAGAACGTTACCTCGCCGTGCTTGATCGGCGTGAAGGTCTCGACTTGACCCGACAGCGTGTTATGGAGTCTCAGCGACATGCACCAAGAGTATCGGGCGGAAACGTCCCGCGCTTGGCATCAGCCCCTCGCGGCGGAAGCGTCCTTGGAGGCCTCTGCGGTGGGAGCCGCCTCACCCGCTTCCGATTCCTCGGCCGCCCGCTCGACCCGCACCCGGATCACCCGCATTGGCTCGGCCTCCAGCACCGTCACGATGTGGCCGTTCTTCCTGAAGGTCTCGCCCGCCAGCGGGATGTGCCCGAAGGTCGCCAGCACGTACCCGCCCACCGTGTCATAGTCCTCGCCCTCGGGGAACTCCACGCCGATCGGCTCCAGCGCCTTGTTCGCGTCGGAGATGTACTCCCGCGCCTCGATGTCGGCGGCGTGGGTGCTCTCGTCCAGCTCAACCCCGGAGAGTGTTTCTTCGATCGGCTCGTACTCGTCGTGGATCTCGCCCACAATCTCCTCGAGCAGATCCTCGAACGTCACCAGCCCCACCGTCGAGCCGTACTCGTTGAGCACGATCGCGATGTGCACCTTCTTGGCCCGCAGCTCGTTCAAGAGTTCGCCCAGCGGCTTGCTCTCGGGCACGAAGATCGCCGGCCGCAGGATCGGCCGCAGCTTGAAGCCCGCCGCGTCGCGTCCGACCCACTTGATCAGGTCCTTCGCGTACAGGATGCCGGCGATGTGGTCGTAGTCCGTCTCGTACACGGGGATACGGCTGTGGGCGTGCTTCTCGATGAACTGCCGGATGAAGGTGAGGTTGTCCGTCAGCTCGAAGCCTTCGATCTCTGTCCGCGGCGTCATGATCTCCTGCACGGTCCGCTCACCGAACTCGACCACCGCCTCGATCATCTCGCGCTCGGACTCATCGATGTTACCGCCGCGTTCGCCCTCGGTCACCATCGAGAGCAGCTCTTCCTTGTGCTCCTCTGCTTCGGTGACATCGTGCGCCCCCGCCAGCCGCCGGATGCCCGAATCGATCAGCCGCACCGCCCGGATCGGCGCCGCAAGCGCATGAAGGACCCGCACCAGCCCGCTCGTCGCCAGGAGCAGCCGCTCGCCGAAGTGGTCGGCAACGCTCATCGGAATCACGAAGCTGAACAGGTACAAAAGCCCCGACGCCGCGACCACCGCGCCCAGAAGCCGCCACACGCCCAGTGTGACCGCCGCATCCGCCTCAAGGCCCTGCGCCGTGACCCCGTGCGTCTTGGCCGCAAACAGCAGCACCATGCTCACCACGATCGCGACGTTGCACACCACGCGCAGGAAACCAACCGCCAGCACGTGCCCGTCGATGTCGGCGAGCACCGGCTTGAGCTTCTGCATCCCCTCATCACCGGCAAGCTCTTCAAGCTTGCGCTGCTTGAACCCGCGCAGCGCAAAGTGCATCGAGCTGAGCAGGCCGCTCAGCACCGTGCTTGAAAGCGCAATCCAAAGGGCGCCGCCGGTCATCGGTCGCCTCCCGATCCGTCGGCCCTGGGAGACGACGCATAGGTCGCGCCGACGCCGATCGCGGCCAGCACCTCGTCCTCGCGGGCGTGCATCGCGTTCGCATCCGCCTCGTCGTGATCGTCATGCCCCAGGCAATGCAGCATGCCGTGAACGATGTACAGCAGCACCTCGCCG
>JBGSZV010000157.1:0-42274 GCA_041750235.1 Phycisphaerales bacterium | reverse complement strand
GATCAGGATCCTGTGCCAGATGCACCGGCAGCGCCTTGATCGCCACCAGCCGGTCCAGCCGCGTGTCACGCGCGAGGTACACCTCGCCCATGCCGCCGCGACCGAGCTCGCGGAGGACTTGATACGGCCCGATGGTATTGGGGTGATTCGCCGAAGTCATGGTGAACAGTCCATCGGTGTATCAGTCCGGTCGCGTACAAGAGTGATTCGCACAGATCTACTTCCCATCGCCTTTGGAACTCAGATCCTCCGCCCAGTTCAGGATCACATGAATCACCGGCGGTTCCTTCTCCCAACTCGCCTTTTCCAGCATGATGAAACTGTCGTCTGGCAGCATGCCATAGCCGCCGCGGTTCGACGACTGCACGTTCAAGCTGCGAAGATCGAAGAGCTTCTTTGGCGCCAGCACGCTGAGCGTTGCCCCCTGTCGCTCAATGGCGGCGACCATCATCACATCGTCAAGATCGACGAAAAAGAGCCGCTTGCCATCCCGCGAGAACTTGGGCCAAGCCCCGCCGCCCAACGAGACCTGGACGTTGGGGCCGCTCGCCCCCGATGGGCCGAGGTAGACCTCGAACCGCCCCGACTCGTCCGACGCGTAGGCGAGCAGAGTGCCATCGGTCGAGAGGCATGCGGTTCCTTCGGCCGACGGGCTGGCGCGCAGCGGGGTAATGGACGACTTGGCATAGTCGTAGATGAAAAGGTCGGACTTGCTCGTGACGCCGGCCGGCTCAACTTGCACGAGCAGCCCGGAGCCGTCGGCCAGTTCCTGGAGCGGAATGAAGAAGTCCGCAGTCCTCGTGCCAGGGAGTATCGACGGACTGCCCGCGCCGCTCGCGGGCCAGCGGGCAAGCGACTGGTTGCCTTCTTCGTCCACGTACTGAGCCACAACCGATGCGCCGTCCATTGACCACGTTGGCCCGTAGTACTCGCCCTTGGAGGCCACCAGCGACATCGAGCCGCGCTCAAGATCAAGGACCCACATCTCGACCTTGGTGCGGAGCGTGGTGACCAACGCCTTACGGCCGTCGGGGGACACGACCGGCACGTTGTTGTAGCTGTCCGTCGAGTTGAGCAACGGAGTCAGTAGGCCTGAAGCATCCACACGCACGAGCCGTTTGCCGGCCCCGAATCGGCCGCCGGGCACATACGCAAAAGCGCCGCTCAGCGACGCACCGATGTACGCCGCATCCTGCCACTGATCAGTCCGGACACCTTCGAGCGCCACCGTCGGTTCACCAACAACCACGCCGCGGCTCGCATCAAAGCCCACGGCCATCACCGTCGTGCCGCGCGTAAAGAGCAGCCGATCCTCCGCAATCAGCCGCGGCTCGGTGGCGGCCCGCAAAACGGTCCGCACTGAGCCGTCCTTGAGCGACACCGCCATCACGTTGAAGCTCTCGGTCGTCGGGCCGTTCCACGAACAGCACAGGATGAAGTCGGCCCCCGGCACGCTGACGGGCACGTCAAAGCCCAGCACAGGAATGCCGCCCTCGGGCGCTGGGCTGGCCGGCCCCGCCTTCGCCACTTGCTCCGGCTTCCCACCTTCGGCTCGGACGCGCCAGATTCCCGAAGCTCCCGCGCCCCACACGATCGTGCCATCGTCCAGCCAGGCGAAGGAAGCAAACTGCGTGATCTCGCAGATGGTCAGTGCGGGGCCGCCCTCGGCGGGCATCTTCATCAGGCGACCCTTCGACACGAAACCTAGCCACTTTCCGTCGGGCGAGAAGAACGGGTTGTCGCACTGCTCAGTGTTCGGCAGCACGCGAGACGTTCCATCCGCCACTCCCCGCACGCACAGGTACGGCTTGTTTTCAGCCTCGGCAACGAACACGATCCGATCACCCGCGGGACTGATCGCAATGCCCGTCCCGCTCACGATGAACATCGGCAGCGTGTACCCCGCCGGTGGCTCGATCGTGAACCGCACAACCTGCTTCGGCACCCCCGCGCTCTTCGCGCCGCCGGCGAACAGTCCAACGCGCCCGGACCACAAGGGAAAGGTCCCGCCAATAATCGCGATCGCCGCGCCCAGCACCCAGGGCAAGGCGGAACGTCGCGTGACGGCTTCGTCGGCCGCTCCCCTCGGCTCGTTGATGGCCCGTTCGAGTTCAATCCGCGCATCCCCGATGTCATGCAGTCGGTTCTTCCGGTCCTTGGCAAGACAGTTGGTCAGCAGGTCCCGCACCCGACGCGGCGTCCCAGCAGGCAGCAGCGCAAGGTCCGTCTCCTTATGCAGCGTCGCCCCGATGGCATCCGCAACCGTCTCGCCCCCGAACGGCATCGCCCCGGTGAGCATCTCATAGAGCACGCAGCCGAACGAGAAGATGTCCGAGCGCTTATCGACCGGCTTCCCGCGCGCTTGCTCCGGGCTCATGTACCCAGCCGTGCCCATGATCACGCCGGGAATGGTGGGGGAGTGCAGCAATGCCGGCGAGGTCACCGTCGGCGAATCGGCCAGGCCCTGACGGATGGAACTCGACGGCGTCCCCTCCTCTGTCCGCGCAAGGCCGAAGTCCAGCACTTTCACGACGCCGTCAGGCGTGACCATCACGTTGCCCGGCTTCAGATCCCGATGGATCACACCCTTCTCGTGCGCCACCTCCAGCGCCTCGGCGATCTGCTTCGCGAGCGTCAGCGCTTCATCGACCGGGATCGGCCCCTTCGACAACTGCTCCGCCAGCGTCTTTCCCTCGACGTACTCCAGCACCAGGTACTGGTGCCCGTTCGCCTCTTCGAGCCCGTAGATCGCCCCGATCGCCGGATGGTTCAGCGACGCCAGCACCTTCGCCTCGCGTTGGAACCGGGCCAGTTGATCAGGATCCTGTGCCAGATGCACCGGCAGCGCCTTGATCGCCACCAGCCGGTCCAGCCGCGTGTCACGCGCGAGGTACACCTCACCCATGCCCCCACGGCCGAGTTCTCGCTGCACCTGATATGGGCCGATGGCGGCGGGGTGCATGAAAACGCAGTGTACGCGCTTTCGATGACCGGTTTCGCGCTCCACGGGAACGCGTCACGACCGTACTTCGTGCGCGCCCTCCGCTCAGCGCCGACGCCGCGCTGCCCCCAGGCCCACCACGCCAAACAGAACGCCTGCCGTTCCCGGGGTCGGGATGTACGTCAGGAACGCCGGGCCGTTGATCGGGGCCCCGGGCGCCGCCGCAAACTGATCCACGAAAGCGCCCGTGGTCCCGTTGTAGCGGAGGATCCGGTTGTTGCCGCTGGAGCCGACGTACAGGAACCCGTCCGGGGCGAACACCATCCCGATGGGCGTCGAGAGCCCGCCGGAACCCGCGGTGACGAAGTTGCCCAGGAAAGCGCCGCTGGCTGCGTCGTACCGGCGCACCGTATGCACCGTCTCGCTCGTCACGAACAGCGAGCCGTTGCGGAACTCCAGCACCCGTGGGCGGGCAATCGACGAGATGAAGTTGCCCAGGAACGCCCCCGTCTGGCCGTCGTACTTGAGCACGCGGTTGTTGTTGTAGCTGGGGATGTACAGGTTGCCGTCGGGGCCGAAGATCATGCCGTTGTCCGCGCCGGACAGGCCACCCGAGCCCGAGGTCACGAAAGTGCCGAGGAACTCGCCGGTCTGGCCGCTGTACTTGAGCACGCTGCTGGTGTTGAACGTCGAGACGTACATGTTGCCATCGGGCCCCCACGCGAGGCCCGTTGGCGCGCTCAGCCCGCCGCTCCCCGCGGCGACAAACTCTCCGGCATAGGTGTACGTGGGCCCGGTGTAACGCAGGATCGAGCTGCTGCCCTCGCTGACCACGTAGAGGTCGCCGTTGGGCCCCACCCGCGCACACAGCGGGCCGGAGATCGGTCCGCCGAGCGACCCCAGCGATTCGCCGCCGGGCAGCGACAGCCGGTTCACCGAATTCGAGAAGAAGTTGCTCACCAGCAACTCGTCCGCCGCCGCATGGACGCTCGCCGTCAACGTCACCCCCAGGGACAATACATGGATCCACTTGTTCACAACAACTCTCCTCACTCCGATTGGCTCGCATTCCGGCGCAGATGAGCCGGAGCCGGGCGCCGGTACGCGCTCAGCAACGTCAGTTTTCCGACAGAATCCGGCGCTTCGTAGGCCGCCATTGCATCCAGCCGCGACTGAATCTGTCCGGCGGAAAGCCCCGCCGCAACCGCTTGGCGAACATCCGCCAGCGTGAAGTCAGCGCTCATCCCGCTGAACATGGTCCACGCCAGCAACGGGTTCTGTGTCCAGTAGCCCGCGTGTAGCACGCCCGTCGCATGCTCAAACAGTGCAACCAGCACATCCCTGCCATCAACCGTCATCACCAGCCACTCGCCCGGCGCCGAAAGCACCGCCCGCTCGCCCCGCGCGTCCTGGTGAACATCCACACCCTCGAGTTCCGTGGGCGCAAAGGCCTTCATCGCCACGCGGACACCCTTGGCGGTCGCCGACGTCATCCAGTCGTGAAGGTCCGCCGCCGGGCCAGGCGTGGCGTTCACGATCGCAAACCGTTCTGCACGTTGGAACATCTCGCACGCCCGCTGCCTCACCTGCTCCCGCGAGGTGAGGCGGTACAACCGATCGTCGGGCTCCGGTGCGGGAGCCGTCGAGAGCGCTCGGGTTGCGGAGATGCACGCCTCGTCGATCTGCCGGCGCACCTGGGCGATGAAATCCGCGACCGGGACGGCACGGATGATCCGCGACTCGCCGTCGTCCGCCGACATCGCCGCCCCCTTGGCTTCCAGCGACTCGACCGCCTTGTAGATCATCCCGACGGACTTCCCGAGCGCCTGGGCCACGCGGTAGCCGGTGGCGGGAGAGGCCTGCACGAGGAACCCGTACACGTCGGCCTCCAAAGGAGTGAGGCCGAGGCATTCGAGGGAAGGGCCAAGCTGCGGGTTGAGGGCCGGCGTCGTCATTGTTCTTCCTGCAAAGGAAGAATATAATCGGCCCGGCCGATGTCAAGCCTGTTTTCACCTCGATCCGCCCCGGCTCCAGCGAACGCCGACGATTCTCGGGCCGTCCTTCTGCGGTGAGCCCGGCGCCGGACGGCAGCCAGAGCCAACGCGGCTCGACCGACGTGCCGCCGGTTCGAAGTACGACGCGCCATGCTCGCGCCTGCCGTCAACATCTCCCCGCCCTTGGTCGCGTTCGCGCCGTCAGCTCCTCTGCGTGATCCAACCGGAGTGCGCGATCCGTGCCGTCCGTCGCGAAGCGTTCACACCACTCCAAAGAGCGACGAACGAATGCCGAAATGCAGGGCAGGATTGGTAGACTTTCACCATGGCATCGCTCGTCATCGTTGGGGGAGAGGGAAAGGACACGTGTTTCCCGCTTCGCGAACCGTTGGTCTCCATCGGTCGCGATGACACGTGCACCTTCCAGGTTCTCGACGGCCTGGTCTCCCGCAAGCACCTCCAGATCCGCCTCGACGCCGCCACCGGCAAGCACCTCGCCAGCGATTACCGCAGCGCCAACGGCGTCTATGTCAACACCGTCCGCATCCTGCTGCCGACGCCCCTCAACGACGCCGACAAGATCCAGATCGGCCAGACCACACTGATGTACCTCGCCCAGGACCACGCCGACTCCGGCGCGGCAGTGGCCGCAGCGCGCAAGAAAGGCGAATGGAAGGAGGAAACGCTCATGCGCAAACCCTCCGTCCCGCCGGGCTGATCTCGCGCCATCGCCGCCGTGAACCGCACCAACATGCCAGCCCGCCCCGATCAAGCCATCCTGCGACCCCTCGGCCCCAGTTCCGACGGCCATCCCATCCGTGAATACCACGTGGCCGACGCGCGACCGACGACCATCGGCCGCTCCTCTGACGCCGAGTGGTCCATCCCCGACCCCGGCGTCTCGCGACGCCACGCCCGCATCGAGTTCGATTCCGGTCGCTGGCTCATCTTCGATCTCGGCAGTCGCCACGGCACCACCGTCAACGCCCAGCGCCTCGCCAACGGCGAGCGCCTCACCTTGACCCCCGGCGACGTCGTCGGCCTTGGCGATTGGCGCTTCGTGTTCGATTCCCCGTCGCGGAGCTCGCCCTACGGCACAATCATCGCCTCAGGACCCTCCCGCGTCGCCGCCGTCGAGCGCACCCAGTTCGCGGGGCTCGCCCAGCGCCGCCTCGAGTCGTTGATCAACGCAACCCGCAAGCTCTCGAAGGCAACCGATCGCGAATCGATCGCGCGGGTGCTCTGCGCCGCCGCCGCCGAAGGCACCGGCAATGTCCGCGTGCTCGTGCTGCGCCGCTTGAGCGAAACCGAATACGAGCAGGTCGCCCCCGGCAGCGCCGAAGCGCCCGTCATCAGCCAGAGCCTTCTGCAGGGAGCCGCCAAAGGCGCGCCCGTCCAGTTACTCGATCAGTCCGCCGGCCAAGCGGGCATGTCGCTCGTCGATCTCAACATCCGCACCGCCATCTGCGCGCCGCTCATGGTGTCCGGCGCTGCCGACTCCTTCCTCTACCTCGACACCCGCGGCAAGGAGCAATCCCTTCCCGCCGATGCCGCCGCCTTCTGCGCAGCACTCGCCGACCTCGGCGGGCTTTCCATCGAGCGCATCCTCACCGCGGACCTCGAGAAACGCCGGCGCGAGCTGGAACGAGACATCGAAGCCGCCCGTACAGCACAAGAACTGCTCATGCCCCGTTTGAGCGGGCGTGTGGGCTCATTGACCTACGCGTTCCACGCCACGCCCGGCCGCTACGTCGCCGGCGACTTCTTCGATGTCGTCGCGCTCGGCGACGGTCGCGTCGCGTTCTTCCTCGGCGATGTCTCAGGGAAAGGTGTCGGCGCCGGTGTCCTCATGGCCGCCGCTCAGGGCGCTCTGCGAGCGCTCCTCATGCAGGGCGTCGGTCTCGTCGACACGCTCCGCGTTGTCAACGAACACCTCTACCAGCGCACCGACCCCGGCAAGTTCATCACGCTGATCGCCGGCGTCTTCGATCCCGGCAATCACCTGCTCGAAATCGCCGACGCCGGCCACGGCCTGTGCTGTCTCCGACCGCCGGATCACCAGCCCGGAACGATCAACACCGACGCCAGCCTCCCACTCGGCGTTGATTCGGGAACCTCGTATGCCGTCTGCCAGTTCACCGTCCAACCCCGCACCCGTCTGATTCTCTTCAGCGACGGCGCAATCGAGCAGCCCGACGCCAACGGCACCCAGTTCGGCTGGCCCTCGGCACTCGCCGCATTGAGCCGCACCGATACCGTCCAGGGCGACGTTGATGCGCTCGTCAGGGCGGTCACCACCCACGCCGCCGGACCCCTCGCCGACGACCTGACCGTTGCCTCGCTCCAGTTCGAGTGCGACCCCGCCTGAACCATGCATCCGGTGACCGGTGAGCACCTGCCGCCGCTCGTGAGCTATCCTCTCAATCAACCGGAGGAATCCCCATGCCCACCAAGGCCTACGCCGCACAGTCCGCCACCAGCCCGCTCGGCCCGCACACCATCAACCGCCGCGAGCCGACGCCCACCGATGTCGCCATCGACATCCTCTTCTGCGGCGTCTGCCACTCAGATCTCCACTTCGCGCGCAACGAGTGGGGCTTCACCGCCTACCCCGTCGTTCCCGGCCACGAAATCCTCGGTCGCGTCTCCCGTGTCGGCGCCAAGGTCAAGAACTTCAAGGTCGGCGACCTCGCCGCCGTCGGCTGCCTCGTCGATGCGTGCCGTACCTGCGACTCGTGCAAGAAGAACCTCGAACAGTTCTGCTTGAGCGGACCCGTCTTCACCTACAACGGCCCCGACAAACATCTCGGCGGCATGACCTTCGGCGGCTACTCCCAGAACGTCGTCGTCGACGAAGCCTTCACCCTCAAGGTCCCCACCAACCTCGACCCCGCCAGCGCGGCGCCCCTCCTCTGCGCCGGCATCACCACCTATTCCCCCCTCCGCCAGTGGAAGGTCGGACCCGGCAAGAAGGTCGGCGTCGTCGGTCTCGGCGGCCTCGGACACATGGGCGTCAAGTTCGCCCGCGCCTTCGGCGCCCACACCGTCCTCCTCACCACCTCCGCCAGCAAGGTCGAAGACGGCAAGCGCCTCGGCGCCCACGAAGTCATCATCTCCAAGAACGCCGACGAAATGGCCAAGCACGCCGCCAGCTTTGATGTCATCCTCGACACCGTCTCCGCCGACCACGACATCAACGCCCTCCTCGCCCTCCTCAAGCTCGACGGCGTCCTCGCCCTCGTCGGCGCGCCGCCGAATCCCATGGCCGTCAGCGCCATGGGACTCCTCATCCCCCGCAAGTCCATCGCCGGCTCCCTCATCGGAGGCATCGCCGAAACCCAGGAAATGCTCGACTTCTGCGGCAAGCACAACATCGCCTGCGACATCGAACTCATCCGCATGGACCAGATCAACGACGCCTACGAACGCATGCTGAGGAGCGACGTCAAGTACCGGTTCGTCATCGACATGGCCAGCCTGAAATAAACCGCCGACTCAACGACCATCTCAGCGCCAACACACCAATCGCCGAGCGCACCAAAGCGTTCGGCGTTTTTCATGCCCAGTCTCGCTCGTCGCAATCAAACCAGCCGCGAAGCGGCGTCCGGCAATAGCCTGGGGTGTCAACCCCAGGCACACGCCATCCAACCGGCTTTGCCGCCGCGAGGCGGCGTCCTCTGTTTCGCCTTCTCATCCCGCGCAACCCGTCCCAAACCCCGCCAACAACACACTCAAATCCGCCCCGTTCACCACGCCGTCGCCATTGAAATCCCCGCTCGTCCCAGCGGCCACGCTCGCGCCGAAGTTCCCCAGCACCACGCTCAGGTCCGCGCCGTTCACGACGCAGTCCCCGTTCGCATCGCCCGGCAGCCCCGCCGGTGGCACGGCCTCCAATACCACAAACTGATCCCCGGGGATCGTCGTCATATCCGGCGCAGCGCCCGGGTTCGGTCGTCCGCCGCCCAGGCCCGGCAGCCACTGGTTCGTCACCGTGTTGTTCGTCAGTTCGATGAACGCCGCGAATCCGATCTCGCCCTCGTAGCCTTCCGGCAATCCCAGATCAACCAGCGGCAGCCAGAACTCCAGCCCCTTCGTCGCCGTCGCGGCGTTGGCAACGCTGCTCGCTGTGATCCCCGCGGTGTTCGTATTGTTGAACGCGACGCCGATCCCGTTGGGATTCGCGCCGCCCGCGAGGGCCCCCTCACCGCTGTTCACCGCGCTGGTGCCGCGATACGTCTTCGTCGCTTCGCTCCCGGCCGTGAGGAACACCTGATCCATCCAGAACGTCGCACCTTGCGCGTTGACGAAGAACATCGTGTCCGGCACGAATCCCGCATCAAACTGCAGCCCCGTCAATCCCGCCAGCCCCGCCGGCGGCGCGCCCAGCGTGCTCGTCGCGAGCACGTTCTGCCCGCTCCCCGCCACGCCCGGATCCTTGTCGATGAGCAGTGCCACCGCCGTGCCGTCCGTCGGCAGGTTCCCGCTGATCGACACCCGCAGGAACTCACCCTCGCGCTTCACAAAGAGTTGATTCAATTCCCCGACGTTGTCGCCCATCGAACTCGTATTGTTCTGCGTCGCCAGCAGCGCCTCCGCCCCGGCATCTGACGGAAGGTTCACGCCGTCCACATCAGCTGGCGGACCCGGCGGCGGTGGGGGAGGGGTCAGCGCCGCGCTCGCAATGAACCACGAATGCGCCGGCAGGCTGATCGGGTATGCCGCCTTGTTCGCGTTCGTGATCGCCGCAAGCGTCGCACCGGTCTCAAGGCTCGTCGGCGTCGTCGATCCCCCGCCGACCGTGAAGCTCGACAGGTTCAAAGTCGCGTTCTGCGCCGCGCCGTTCAGGTTGATCGCCACCAGCACCGTCTGCGTCGCCTCGTGCCGAACGAAGGCGTATACCCGCGAACTCGAGCACGTCACCGGCGTGTACGTCCCGTGCCGCAGCGCTTCCGAGTTCTTCCGAGTCGAGATCAGCGAGCGGTACGTCTCCAGCAGCGAGCCCGGAACACCCGTCTGCTCCTGCACGCTCCGCCCGTCGTTGTTCTGCGAGATCCGCCCGTTGTACGCCGCCGTATTGAGCACGAAGTAGTTGCTCATCGGCGCGCCCGCCACCGCGTTCCACTTGAAGGGCTCGCGCATCGGGATGTCCGCCGCGTCGCCCGAGTAGCCGGTGTTCTTGCTGCCCCGCATCCCCAGCTCATCACCGAAATAGATCACCGGCGGCAGGGGCGATGTCATCTGCACCGCCGCCGCCACCTTCTTCCGCCCCATCACGTCGCCGATCTGCGTCGCCAGCCGTGTGACGTCGTGGTCGTTCATCGTCAGGAGGATCACCCGATCGCTCGAAGGCAGCGCCGCCATCGTCGCGTTCATCGAGTTGTACAGCCCCGACGCCTGCTCATTCGTGATCGCATCCCGCGCCGCGAACATGAAGGGCTTCGTGAAGCACGAATCCAGGAACCCAAGGATGTCCGTCCCGTAGTTCCCCCAGTCGCCCTGCTCCGCGAAGTTGAAGACATCCGGCTTCATCGCCTTGAGCGCGCCCTGCCACTGATTCCAGAACGCCGTGTTCGCGCCCCACCCCTCCGGCGCATCCGCGTACGCGTGATCCAGCCGGAAGCCGTCCACGCCATCAGAAGTATCCCCGTCGCCGTTGGGGTCCAGCCACTTCTTCGCCCAGTTGGTCACCACGTTGACCGCGTTCTGGTTGTTCAGGTTCCAGTGGATGAAACCCACGCTCTGCCCGTTCCACGTATTGAACGTATATCCCTCGAACTGCGTGTTCGCGCCGTTCGTAAACGCCAGCCACTGGTCGTACACGCTCGCCGGGTTCCCCGCCGCGCTCGCGTACCACGGCGAACTGGTGTTCGTGCTCACGCCGTACACCACGATGTCCAGGAACACCTTGATCCCCCGCGCGTGCGCGGCATTCACGAACGCAAGAAACTGCGCCTCGGTCCCCATCCGGCTGTTCAGCAGCAGCGCATCCCCGTGCTGGTACCCGTGGTACGCATTGCTCGGAAAAATCGGCTGGATGTACACCGCCGTGACGCCCAGGTCTTCCAAGTAGTCCAGCGACGCCGTCAGCCCGCCGAAGTCCCCAAACCGCTGCGCATCGTTGTTCGAGTCGCGCCACGCCAACGGCATCACCTGATAGAAGATGTCGTCCTTCACCGGCCGCGCCGCGCCAAGCTGCGCCAGCGCCGTTCCGGCCAGAGCCACCACACCCAGCGTGCCACAAACCCCGGTAGTCAAACGTTTCACCATGCCGCGAGTTTAGTTCGTTTCCGCCCCGCGCCCGCACGCCATGTCCTCGGAATCCGCCCCAATTTGCGGCAGACCGAGAACCCATCCCCATTCGCGTACGATGCGACCATGAACGCAGTCCAAAAGCTCCGATCCATGGTCGGAGAGATCAAAAACGCCACCCAGCCGGCCAAGGCGCAGGAAGCCTGGGAACTCGTCCAGCGCCTCCTCGGCCGCATGCCGGTCAATGCGGCCGAAGTCTCCCGCATCTGCGAATCGCGCGACCTCGCCGCCCTGGACTACCTCGTCACCAGCATCGAAACCCCCGGACGAGCCCCCTCGGCGCCGACGCAAGTCACCGCCCAGATGACCGAAGAGATGGACAACGCCCTCAAGGCCTTCAAGAAGCGCCTCAAACTCACGCGTCTCTCCGATGAATCCAAGCTCGGCGGACGCCAGCTCTCTGGCGGCAAGAAATCCGAGATCGACGCCATCATCCCGCCCACTGAGTTTGCCCCAGAAGTCTGGGCCGCCCTCGCGAAAGCCGGCAAGCTCAAGCACACCGGCGGCGGCTTCTACGCGCTTCTGACGACCTGATCGCTGCAAATAGCATGAATTCCTCTTCATGGCGGTCCATCGCCTTGACGTATGCCGATATGGGCATATATTACCACCATGGCACGAGCAGCCACCACCGCCGACGTCTTCAACGCCATCGCCGAGCCGCGACGACGCCAGATCCTCGACCTGCTCGCCGCCGGCGGCGAACAGACCGTCGGCGTCATCGTCGAGGCCGTCGGCCTCCCGCAGCCCGCCGTCTCCAAGCATCTCGGAGTTCTCCGCGAAGTCGGCCTCGTCACCGTCGAGCAGCAGGGGCGCCAGCGCATGTACAAGCTGAATCCCGAGCATCTGAAGGCCGTTCACGAATGGGTCCGCACCTACGAGCGCTTCTGGTCCCACCAGTTGCTGCGCATCAAGGAGCGTGCCGAAGCCAAGGCCCGCGCCGCCACCGGGTCTCGTCGTCGTCTTTCTCAGGAAAACTGAACCATGACCAGCGAAGCCATCCACACGCTGCACATCGTGCAGGAAATCGTCATCGAGTCCTCACCCGAGATCGCCTTCGAAGCGATCCTCGATCAGCTCGGCCCCGCCAGCGAAATGCCCGACGGCAAGCCCTTCCCCATGAAGTTCGAAGCCTGGCCCGGCGGCCGCTGGTTCCGCGACCTCGGCAACAACACCGGTCACCACTGGGCCCACGTCCAAGTCATCAAGCCGCCCACCTTGCTCGAACTCTGCGGCCCGATGTTCATGTCCTACCCTGCCGTCAACTTCGTGCAGTACCGCCTCGCCCCCGAAGGCAACTCCACCCGCCTCAAGCTCACGCATCGAGCCATGGGCCTCATCAACGAAGAGCACCGCACGGGTGTCGTTGAAGGCTGGGCGTACGAGCTCAAAAAGATCCAGGAAAACGCGCGCCGCCGCGCATCACGCTGAACCGTTTCGCCCACGCACACACAACCCCCTTTTTTCACGAAAGGTCACACATGGATTGCACCCCGCCTCCCGCCACCGAACAGCACAAGTGGCTCCAGAAGCTCGCCGGCAAGTGGACCTCCGTCGCCGATTGCAATATGGGCCCCGATCAACCCGCCATGAAGTCCGAAGGCAAGGAAACTGTCCGCGCTGTCGGCCCCTACTGGATCATCGGCGAGGGCGAAGCCACCATGCCCGACGGCAATCCCGGCCAGATGATCCTGACCCTCGGCTACGACCCCGCGAAGAAGTCCTTCGTCGGCTCGTGGATCGGCTCCATGATGAACTTTATGTGGACCTACGAAGGCGAACTCGACGCCTCCGGCAAAAAGCTCACCCTCAACACCGAAGGCCCCAGCTTCGCCGGCGACGGCAGCATGGCCAAGTACAGCGAGGTCATCGAGATCGTCAATGATCGCGAGCGCACCTGGAAGTCCGAAGCCCTCGGCAGCGACGGCAAGTGGACGACCTTCATGACCGCCCGCCACAAGCGCGCCTGATCGCAATCAATTCCAGCGGTCAGGCGCGAAATACCGCTTGACCGCTCTTTCACTCGATTGTATTTTACCAATCGGTTAAATACAGCCGATGCTTCACCAATGACCACCGACCAGCTCAGCTCGACCTTCGCCGCCCTCGCCGATCCCACCAGGCGAGCCATCCTCGCGCGCCTCTCCCGCGGCGAAGCCTCCGTGACCGAACTGGCCGAGCCCTTCCGAATGAGCCTCCCCGCCGTCTCCAAGCACCTCAAGGTGCTGGAGCGTGCGAAGCTCGTCTCGCGCGGCAGAAGCGCCCAGTGGCGTCCCTGCGCGTTGCGCGCAGCGCCCCTCAAGGACGCCGCCGACTGGGTCGAGCAGTACCGCAAGCATTGGGAAGAACGCCTCGACCGCCTCGATGACTACCTCATGGAACTGCAAGGCAAGGAGCCCAAGCATGGCCGCACCCGGCGCCGTTGAAATCGGCGGATTCAACCTCAATGACGCTCGCCGATATTTCCTTCTGCTCATCCGCGTCGCCTTTGGTCTCTGGCTGCTCTACGCCGGCCTCTTCAAATGGCTCGGCATGAACGTCAGCAGCGACTTCGTCGCGGGCACCGTCAAGATGTTCGCCGACGCCAAGGCCTGGCCGCCCGAATGGATGCTGGCCCCGCTCGCGTGGGCCATCGCCGTCGCCGAGCCCGTTCTCGCGCTGCTGATTCTCTCCGGCTGGAAGCCCCGCCTCGTCTGGTCGCTCACCGCTGCCCTCATGTTCCAGCTCACCTTGGGCCTCAGCATCCTCATGATGCCCAACGCCGCCGACAACTGGCAGTTCATCGTCCTCTGCGCAATCTGCGCCGCCCTCAGCGGGCCGTGCATGGGCCGCCGATCCGCCTCAATCAACTGAAAACCACGCACGAGAATCTCAATGCCGAATCACACTCCATCCAGCGACCGCGAACTCGTCATCGTCCGCGAGTTCGATGCCCCGCGACGGCTCGTTTGGAAGGCTTGGACCGAGCCCGCGCACATCGCGAAGTGGTGGGGGCCCCGCGGCTTCACGACCCGCGTTGAAAAGGTCGACTTCCGCGTCGGCGGCACGTGGGCATACACCATGATCGGCCCCGACTCGGCCGAGTACCCCGTCGTCGGCGTCTTCAAGGAAATCATCCCCATCGAGCGCATCGTCACCACCGACGAGTTCGGCGAGGACTACATCCATCGCCATCCCAGCGACAACCTCCCCCGCGGCATGGTCCTCACCTGCCTCTTCGACGACCTCGGTGAGCGCACTCGACTGACGCTCCGCATCCTCCACCGCACCGTCGAAGACCGCATCAATCACGAGAAGATGGGCGTCATTCCCGGCTGGGGCTCCAGCTTCGACTGCCTCGACGAGCATCTCGCATCCCTCGCGTCCAAAGCCTGATCAACCACACACACGCAGGACCACAACCCATGCAACGTCACCGTCTCTCAAAGGCGTCCGCCCTCTCCGCGCTCGCGTTCCTCCCCCTCATCGCGTGCAATCCGAAAGGCCCCGCACCCGACGGGACCGGCAATGCCGCGGTCGCCGCAGACCCCAACATCGTGACGTCGAAAGACGCCACCACCATCCACTTCGAGCAGACCGGCAGCGGCCCTACGCTCATCCTCGTCGCCGGCGCACTCTGCGATCACAACGTCCTCACCCCCCTCGCCAAACTCCTCTCCGAGCACTTCACCGTCATCAACTACGACCGCCGTGGCCGTGGACAGAGCGGCAACGCCCTCCCCTACACCGTCCAACGTGAAGTCGAAGACATCGAAGCGCTCATCAACCGCGCCGGCGGCAGCGCCTACCTCTTCGGCGTCTCCTCCGGCGCTGCCCTCGCCCTCGAGGCCGCCAACCAACTCCCCGCCAAAGTCTCCAAGCTCGTCATCTACGAGCCGCCTTTCCTCGTCGACAATTCCCGCCCCGCGATCCCCCTCGACTTCGCCGATCGCGCCCGCGACCTCGTCGCAGATGGCCGGCGCGGTGATGCCGTCGAATACTTCATGGTCGAGGCCGTCGGTGTCCCCGCCGCACAAGTGGGTGAGATGCGCAAGTCACCCATGTGGGCCGGCATGGAGAAACTCGCCCACACCCTCGAGTACGACGGCCGCATCATGGAAGGCACACAGTCCGCCAAACCCCTCCCCGACAACCGTTGGAAAAACGTGAAGGCCCGCACCGTCGTCATGGACGGCAGCGCCAGCCCGCCCTGGATGCGCAACGCGGCACGCGACGCCGCACGCGTCATTCCCCACGCCACCTATCGCACCCTCGAAGGCCAGGACCACGGCGTCGCCATGATGGCCCCACAGATCCTCTCCCCCGTCCTCGTCGAGATCTTCAACGCACGCTGAGCCCAGCCCGCCATGACCACCACACCAAGCCGCCATTCCGAAATCACCACCAAGGTCCTTCCCACGGAGATCCACCTCACCCGCACCCTCGACGCCCCGCGTGAACTCGTCTGGAAAGCCTGGACCACGCCCGCCCACGTCGCGCAGTGGTGGGGGCCCCGTGGCTACTCGACCACCACCAGGCAACACGACCTCCGCCCCGGCGGACAGTGGCGCTTCACCATGCACGGGCCCGACGGCCGTGACTACGAGAACCTCATCATTTACCTCGAAGTCCGCGCCCCCGAGTTCCTCTCCTACAAGCACGGCGGTGATGTCGAAGGCGAACCCGTCAACTTCATCGTCACCGTCGCCTTCATCGCAGCGGGCGATAAGACGACCCTCGATATGCGCATGGTCTTCCCCTCCGAAAGCACCATGGAGTTCGTCATGCGCGAGTACGGCGCCTTGGAAGGTGGCCAGCAGCACCTGACCCGCCTCGGCGAACACCTCGACCAGCTCCGTGCCGCCAAGGCCGCAGCGTCCGCCGACGCCATCAACCCCTTCAAGATCGCCCGCGTTTTTGATGCCCCGCGCGACCTCGTCTTCGAAGCATGGATCAAGCGCGAGCACCTCGCAAAGTGGTGGGGGCCCCGTCACGCCGACGCCGACATCAAGACCTTCGACGCCCGCCCCGGCGGCGTCTGCCACTACCGCATGGCATCCACCGATCCCGCGTTCCCCGACATGTGGGGCAAGCTCCACTTCCACGAGATCACGCCCACCACCCATCTCGCCTTCACCACCAGCTTCTCCGATGAGCAGGGCGGTCCCGGCCACCACCCCCTCATGCCCACCTGGCCCAAGGCCACGCACACCGACATCACCTTCTCCGACCACGCCGGCGTCGGCCGCGGCACCCTGGTCGAGATCGTCTGGACCCCCGTCAACCCCACCCCAGAAGAACTCGCCATCTTCAACACCCACCACGACTCCATGCGCAACGGCTGGGGCGGCTCCCTCGATAAACTCGCCGCATATCTGAAGTCCTAAGTCTTGTTGCTCACTGGTATTCTGTATTGAACCCAGTTCCCCTGCCTTTCTCTGTGTCCTCTGTGTCTCCGTGGTGAACTGTCTTTTCTGGAGCTTTCCATGCCCTACGTCGACGGCTTCGTCATCCCCATCGCCAAGAAGAACCTCCCCGCCTACCGCAAGATGGCGAAGCTCGGCTGCAAAGTCTGGAAAGAGCACGGCGCGCTCGCCTACTACGAGTGCGTCGGTGACGACCTCACGCCCGGATTCGGCCTCCCCTTCCCCAAACTCGCCAAGACCAAGCCCAGCGAGACCGTGGTCTTTTCCTGGATCACCTACAAGAACAAAGCCCACCGCAACAAGGTCAACAAGGCCGTCATGGCCGACCCCCGCATCACCGAAAGCATGAAGAAGAAGATGCCCTTCGATGTCAAGCGCATGTCCTGCGGCGGCTTCAAGACCATGATCGACTTCGGCTGATGTGTCGCGCGCCGCAGCCCATCCACCCCTTCATCGAACAATTCAAACCACCGCCCGGTCCGCAGCCACCCACGGACCCTGCATCCTGACTTACAAAGTACACGTCTTCCTCAGCGTCCTCCGCGTTCTCCGCGGTGAACACCGGTTCTAGACCCCCCGCAGCCCCGCCAGCCCATCAATGCTCGTCGCGTTCTTCTTCCGCTGGTACTCCAGCAGCCCTTCGGCGCCCTTTCGCTCCCCCGACACGATCAACTGATCCCGCTGCCCCACGTACTCATACAACGGGACGCCGAACCCGCACGAATCCGTGATCCGCGTCACCTCCAGCAGCACGATCGATCGCGGGTGCGTCTGCGTCTCGAACTTCCCAATCAGCGCCGCGAACCCCGGATCGCTCGCCTCGACGACCCGGCCCGTGCCATACAGACGCAGGATGTTCGGCTTCCCCTCAAACGCGCAGAACATGATCGTCAGCCGTCCGTTCTCGCGAACGTGCGCAATCGTCTCAACCCCGCTCCCCGTGTAATCGACATACCCCACCAGCTTCGGCCCCAGCACCCGAAAGCTGTCGAGACCCTTGGGCGACACATTCACCCGCCCATCACCCGCCAGCGGCGCGGTAGCGACAAAGAACATCTTCTGCGCATCAATGAACGCCCGAACCGTCGCATCTATGTCCGGATAAGGCTTCCCCATCCCAGTCAGCCCTTGCAATTCCAGTGAATCTCTCCGTGAATCCTCTGTGCTCTCTGTGTCCTCTGTGGTGAACGGATTTCCCTACGCCTCCACGCGTTCGAACACCACCCGTCCCTCCGCAAGCCGCGCGAAGTACGCCTCGATCGCATCCAGCCCCGTGACCCGGTGCGCATACGCCGCCGCCCGCACCAGGTCCGCCTTCTGCACCAGCTCCATCCGCGGCTCCTTCAGCTCCAGCCGATTGCCGTAGAACGCACAGCCCGAGTGCGCAATCAGCACGATCCGTTTGAGCTTGTGGACCTGCACCAGGAACTGCAGTTCATCGACGACGCCCTTTTCCTCCAGGTGCGCCTGCGGATGCCCCGCCAGGCACGCCGGCCCCCCCGGCAGGCACACGCGGTCATACCGCGGCAGCGACAGCCCGTTGGTCAGGAAGTCATCGAAGTGTTCGCCGATTCGCCCGTCCGAGCAGTACATCGCCGCCGCGTGAATACGCGAAACGTCATACCGCAGCGAACTTTCGTAGGGAGCCCGAACCACCGGAGTCTGTGCCGCAGCGACTTGTCCCATGACCCCCAAGCCTACCCCGGAACCCCCATCCCGTCACCCGCCGCATCCGCCGGTTCTGATTTTCGCTTTTCACTTTTCGTTTTTCGCTTTCTACCCCCGCACAAACTCCAGCAGGTCCCGCGACAACTGCTCCTTGTGCGTATCCGTGATCCCGTGCGGCGCCCCCTTGTACACCTTCAGCACCGCCCCCTTCACCAGCTTCGCCGACTTCGGCCCCGACGCCTCGAACTTCACCACCTGATCATCGTCGCCGTGGATCACCAGCGTCGGCACATCGAACTTCTTCAGATCCTCCGTGAAGTCCGTTTCGCTGAACGCCTTGATGCACTCCAGCGCGTTCCTGTGCCCCGCCATCATCCCCGCGAGCCAGAACGCATCGATCATCCCCTGCGACGCCTTCGCCCCCGGCCGGTTGAACCCGAAGAACGGCCCCGCTGCAAGATCCTCGTAGAGCTGCGACCGATCCTTGATCGACCCCGCGCGGATGCCGTCAAACACATCGATCGGCGTCCCCTCCGGATTCGTCGCCGACTTCACCATGATCGGCGGCACCGCGCTCACCAGCGCCACCTTCGCCACCCGTTTCGTGCCGTGCCGCCCCACATACCGCGCCACCTCGCCGCCGCCCGTCGAGAAACCAATGAGCACCGCCCCTTTCAGATCCAACGCCTCAATCAGCTGCGCCAGATCATCCGCGTAGGTGTTCATCTCGTTGCCGTCCCACGGCTGGCTCGACCGCCCGTGCCCACGCCGATCATGTGCCACACAACGGCAGCCGTTCGCCGCCAAGTGGAGCATCTGCGCCTCCCAGCTGTCGCTGTTCAGCGGCCACCCGTGACTGAATACCACCGGCGTCCCCGTGCCCCAGTCCTTGTAGTAGATGCTCGTCCCGTCCCGCGTCGTGATCGTCGGCATGGCGAGTTCCTCCGGAGATGCAACTTTGTCGCGCCCACACATCCTATCGCACGACCCCCACATCACCGGACGCCCGCCGCCAACAACCGACCCGGTTCGCACTTCTCATCTGGACAGATGACCTCCCAGTGGTAGCATCGATCGCGAGATCGTCTCGGGGGAGCCCACACGCTCACATCGGAGGGGAAACCAAATGACGTCGAATCTCGCCACGCGCCTCGAGCGCCACTTGGCCGCCATCACCGCATCCACCGCGGCCGTCCTTGCCGTTGCCGCCAACGCCAACGCCGCCGTCGTCTACAGCGGCGTCGTGAACATCAACATCCCGTCAACCACGTCCGGTGTGTACCTCAACGTCGTCACCGGCATTTACAACTCAAGTGCCGCTGCAGTCCCCGGGTGGGACGTCAACCCTTGGGGTGCCTCAAGCCTCGACATGTTCCGCCCCGTCAATCCGTCGAGCGGCGCGTACGTCGGATCCGGCACCACCTACACGAACCTCCCGCTCCTCACCCTCATCTCCTCCGCCAGCACGTTCGCCAACATCTCCAGCGCCACCCCCGACGCCACGCTGAACCTCAGCGCCACCACCAACCTCATCGGTTTCCGCTTCTTCAACGAAGGCCCCGGGACCTACCACTTCGGCTGGATGCGCCTCTCCCTCGGCAGCACCCTCACCAGCACACGCTCCATCGTCGATTACGCCTGGGAGACCAGCGGCGGCATCACCACCCTGCTCGGCGACCAACCCACCGGCATCCGCGCCGGCGAAATCCCCACGCCCTCCGCCGCGTTTGCTCTTGCAATCGGGTCCATTGCCATCACATGTTGTCGCCGTCGCGGCACCTAACTCACACAGAAGTCACTCTGTCTTCAATCACCTATCCCTGAATTCCTCTGTGTCCTCTGTGCTCTCTGTGGTGAACTGCCTTTCTTCCCCACGTCCCGCAGCACATCCCGCCCCACCCACCGCGCCGCTTTGTTCTCCGACCCCGCCAGCCGCTCCGCTATCTCCAGCACCTCCGCCCGCAGCCCCGGCCACTTGAGCCCGATCGACCGCAGCGCCCACGACACACCCTTCATCACAAAGTTCCGCTCATCCTCCGCCGCATTCTCAAGCAGCGGCAGGCACTTCCGGATCGAACCCTCCGGCACATCCTCCCGGTGCAGCGCCACGCACGCCAGCAGCACCACCCCCGAGCGCTTCACAAACTCCTCGCGGCTCCTGGACCACTGCGCAATCTTCTTGAACACCAGAGCAGTGGGGGCCTGGTCAAACAGCTTGAAGCACATCGTGTCCACGATGCCCCAGTTATCACAGTCCTTCGCCCACCGGTCCATCTGCGCCGGCGTCACCTTGTCGATCTCATCCACAAACACCGCCAGCAACCGCGCCTCGTACCACCCCGTCTCCCACAACGACAGCGCCAGCGCATGATCCTTCCCGACCGACTTCGAGAGCGCCTGAATCTTCCCCACCGGCACCCCAAACGCCTTCTTCGTCACCACCCCATACCGCGACGACATCTCCTCCAGCGTCTTCTTCGACGACATCTTCTTCAGCGCCTCGAGCAACGACGCCACACTCGGCGCCCCCTTCGCCGCGCCCGCTCGAACGCTCGAACCCCCGGCCCGCTTCACCGCCGACTTCTTCGTCACCTTCTTCGCCGCCCGCATTGCCAGTTTTCTCGCCACGCGGCCACTCCCGAAGCTGCGACTCAGTTGCGCACCATGCTGATCGCCCCAACGGGGCGCAGGAATGTAGCCACGGGTGAAGCGCAGCGCAACCCGTGGAAGCGGGGGTGGAACTCATCCCGCCCCGGCAGGGGCGGAGGAACTACGTGCCAAATACGCCTCCAACCGAACCAACTTCCCCCCATTCATCCTCGCGATGATCCCCAGCATCCCGCTCACAACCCCCTCACCCATTCCCTCAACACCCCCCTCACCGCCGCCTTCTTCCCCTTCCAATCCCCCGCATCCGCCACCTCCACCATCGCCCGGTCCTTCCCCAGCCACTTCAGGATCCCCTTCGGGTCCGCCACCTTCATCTCAATACCCTTCGCCTTCGCCCCCGCGTGCAGGATCAGCCGCAGCGACTCCTTCGCGTGCACGTTCGCCGTCAGGAACCAATCCGCCGTCCTGAAGCTCGGCGCGTTCCACTTGATCCCCTCGCTCACCCCCGGAATCGCCAGCGCCATCGCCCGCACTTCCGCAAGCTCCTTCTTCCGCGGGTGATCCAGCGCCGCCATGAACGCGTCCACGTCGGCCCCGCCGCTCGCGCGCACGGCGTGAACGGTGGGGGGCTTCTTCTTGACCGACTTCTTCTTCACAACCTTCCATTTCGCCACGCGCTCACCTCATCCCCGCCAGCATCGCATCCAGCTGCGCGTACCCGGCTTCCATCCCCTGATCCATGCCCGACGCCAGCGCGCCATCCCGGGCTTCCTTGCTCGGGAACTCCAGCATCAATCGCAAAGTCGTCTTCCCGTCCTTCTCCGTGAGTTCCAGCGTCTCCAGCACCTCCCACGGCTCAGCGCATCCTTCTTCGCCACCGCCGCAGTCGCCCGCCCCCGGTCCCATCTCCATCCGCTCGGTGTGAACAATCCTCGAGTGAGGCGTCACTTCCTTGTTCTCGCCCCAGATCGTCAGCGCCAAACGTCCGTCCGGCCCATTCCAAGCCAGGCGGAACTTCCCGCCCACGCGCAGATCGTTCTCGCACGTCGCCCACTTCCACCCCGGCGGCATGAACATCCACTTCTGCATCAACTCAGGCTTCGTCATCGCGTCCCACACCATCCGGCGCGGCGCATCAAACGAGCGGGTCATCACGATCTGGAGGTCCGTGGGCGTAGTCACTTTCAGCGCGGTCAACATGGGGCAGTTCCTTCAGTGTGTGGTGTCTTTCTTGTCGCGTTCCTCGGCCTTCATCTGGTCCAGCAGGGCATCCAGGCGCAGGAAGTTGCGTTCCCACACCTCGCGATACCCCTCCAACCATTGGTTGGCCTGTTCCAGCGGCTTCCCCTCGATACGGCACAGATGCGTGCGTCCCACCACCCGCCGCCGCACCAGCTTCGCCTTCTCCAGCACGCGGAAATGCTTCGACGCCGCCGGGAACGACATCTTCAGCGGAGCCGCAAGCTCCGTGAGATTCCGCTCGCTGTCGGTCAGTTGCCGCAGCATCGCCCGCCTCGCCGGATGGGAAAGGGCGTGAAAAACGCGGTCAAGTTGGGGGGCTTGATCCTGAACCATATGGTTTACAATACGAACCGGCGAGGCGATTGTCAACCACGTGGTTTAATAAAATGTCCGCGACGATGGGTCTCGCTCCCGCCCACCACGCCATCCATGCACTTGCCCGCTCTATCGCTACTTTGCGAACATGCACCCCTGTCACCCACGCCGCCGGAAACCCGCATGACCGCGCCACCCCACACCATCCGCCGCCTCCACTCCCTCGCCGACGCAGACATCCTCGCCCTCGCCGATGTCCTCCTCGACTGCGTCCACGCCGGCGCCTCAGTCGGCTTCATGAACACCCTCACCCGCGACCGCGCCGTCGCCTTCTGGCGCAACATTGCCGTGGCCGTCGCCGCCGGCGATCGCGCCCTCCTCATCGCCGAGGACGACCACGGCATCTGCGGCACCGTCCAGCTCATCTTCGATCTCCCCGACAACCAGCCCCACCGCGCCGATCTCGTCAAAATGCTCGTCCACAGCCGCGCCCGCCGTCGCGGCATCGGCGAAGCCCTCATGCGCGCCGCCGAAGCCGCCGCGCGCGAACACCACAAGACCCTGCTCGTCCTCGACGCCGTCACCAACGGCGACGCCTACCGCCTCTACCAGCGCCTCGGCTGGGTCCGCGTCGGCGACATCCCCAACTACGCCCTCTACCCCGACACCCGCCCCTGCGGCACAACCTACTTCTACCGCGACCTCAGCCACTGACGCACCGCACCGCTCACGCCTTCCGAGCAACCACCTGCACCACCGAAGCACTGCCGGAGTGGAACTTCCCCTCGGAAACGTTCCGCTCCAGAGCCGCGCGATGCTCAATCGTCAGCCCTGAAAGCTCACCCACGAGAGTCTCCAGCGACGCGAGCAGCAACGGGTCCTTCGGCCCGCCCGTATCCCGCTCGATCTGATCGGGCGCATACGCCTCAAGCACGAACACTCCGCCCGGCTTCAGCCATGACGACACACGCCGATGCACGGCCGATCGGAGCTCGGCGGGAAGATGCACGAAGATCGAGCTGACGAAATCGAACGAGCCGGGGTCCGCGTCGAAGTCCCGCAGATCGATCGCGCGCGTTTCAAGCCCCAGCCCGCGCTCCTGTGCAAGCCGCTTCGCCTTCTCCATCCCAACCACACTCTGGTCCACCGCAAGCACTCGCAACCCGCGAGAAGCCAGGAACAATGCGTTGCGCCCCTCTCCCGCGCCGATGTCAAGGGCATGCCCCCGCGTCGGAAGTCGCTCCGCGACCTGCACAAGAAACTCATTCGGCGCCTCGCCATAAGCAAGGTCCCGACCCGCGTACCGTTCGTCCCAGAAGGCGTTCGACATGCCCAACCATAGACACAAGCCGTCAGCCTCTCTCGCGCCGCTCCCCCTCACGGCACAACCTTGATCCCCACCCGCGCCAGCACCTTCCCGCCCTGCCCCGCGACGTATCGAACCTCCGCCTCACCCGCCTCCTTCGGAGCCTTCACGCTGAGTGGCGATCCACTCGAAGTGTTCTTGTAGTCGCCGTACTGGCCATCCGCCGCACTCTTCGCGACGACCGTGATGTAGTCACCGGAGTTGTTCGGCCCCGTCCATGTCACGCTCACCGCCGCGCCTGCGGCACACTCCGCCGGCGCCGACAAAGTCACCTCCGCCGCGCGAATCGTGATCGCCCTGCGCGCAAGCACCTGTGCGCCCTGCCCGGTCATGTACCGCAGCTCAGCATCCCCCGCCATGATCGGCAGCAGCAGCTTCAGCGGCGAGCCACCCGAGACATTCGCATAGTTCCCATACTGCCCGTCCGGCGTGCCCGCCGCGACCACCGTGATGTAGTCCCCCGCGTTGTTCGGCCCCTTCCACACCACCTCGATCGTCGCGCCCGCCACGCCATCCTCGGCCGCTGACAGCGTCACCTCCGCGCCAACCACCTTGATGTCGCGCCGACCCAGCACCTTCCGGCCCTGGCCGCTCACGTACCGCAACTCCGCATCGCCGGTCACCGTCGGCGCGGTCAACGTCAAAGGCGAGCCCTTCTTCGTGTCCTCATAGTTGCCGTACTTCTCATCTGGCGCACCCTTCTCAACGATCGTGATGTAGTCGCCTTCGTTCTTCGGACCAGTCCACGAAACCGAGAACTGCGACCCAAGCGTGACTTCTGGCACCGCATCAAGCGAAGCGCCCACCTCCATCACCCCGACCGCCGCGCGCGCCAGCACCGTGCGCGAACGCCCCGTGACATACCGAA
Organism: Phycisphaerales bacterium; assembly: GCA_041750235.1. Taxonomy (GTDB): domain Bacteria; phylum Planctomycetota; class Phycisphaerae; order Phycisphaerales; family UBA1924; genus JBGSZV01. The sequence continues at coordinate 17,556 of JBGSZV010000157.1, read as the reverse complement.
CTTCATACACCCCCGGCTCCATCGGTGCGGTGAGCTTCAGCGCCTTCCCGACCTTCGTCTCGGCATAGTCGCCGTGCACATCAGCCGCCGCATCACCCCGCACGATGGTCACGTAGTCGCCGCGATTGTCCGGCCCCGTCCAATCAACATTGAACCCCGCGCCGGCATCCACCCGCTCCGGCGCCTTCACCGTCGCCGCGCCCAGAACCTCATCCGGCTCCTTCACCGTCGACTCCACCATCCCCGGCGATGCCGTTTCATCCGGAGCAGTCGGCGTGGACGCAGGCGTCCCGGCAGACGGCGCAGGCGCGACCGGTGTCTTGCGCACGCAGCGGACCAGCAGCAGCACAATCGCCACGATCACAACCACACCCACGATGAACAGGAGGTCCCGACGCCCGGTGTTCTTTGCCATAAGGGCAGATCGTACCGCAGCACGAGCCCGCCGGGCCAATTGCTCTACCTTCCCGATTCGATCCCAACTCCACACGGCTTGTGGATCAAGTCCAGCATCAGCGCACGCTCGTCGCCCTCCACCGACCAGACCCGCCCGCGCACCGTTCCATCCTTCTCGAAATCCAGTCGCACATCGCGCGCCTCGGCTCCCGCGTTCTCATGCCCCGTCAACTCAAGCTCGAGCGCACCATCCTCCTTCACCGTCACATCCCCCTCATACACCCCGCCCGTCTCCGTGAACGCCAGGCACCGGATCGCGCGCCGACCGGTGTGGAAATACACATACGCATCCAGCAGCAGCGTGCGCGCGTCCTCACCCCCGATTGCATCCACCCGCAGGCATACCACGTTCGACAACGGAACCCACGTGATGTTCGATCGCAGCTCGCGTCCAGAGTTCTCCGCCGTCCACGTGTGATCCAGCAGTGGCGCCAGCGCACTCAACCGCTCCGACGGCCGCGCCGCCCCCTCAACCTCAAACGCCCGCGGCGTCGCCGGCAGAGCCCTGCGCTCCCAGTCCCACGACGCCAGCGGGAAGTACCCCTCCGGTCCCGTCGATTCCATCAACTCGTCGTGGAACCTATCCGCGCCGTCAAAGGTCCACCGCGACTTCAGATCCCGGCGATCGCCCGCCTGATACATGTCCGAGACCATCTCCCACCGATCGCCTTCACTCGTCACCACGCTCTCCGCCACACCCTCGCGATACTGGCTCACCGCCAGCGATCGCACCTGCTTGCTGCCCGGATGCCAGTACACCACACTCAGCGCCCGCCACGGTTGGCGATCGCCGCCAACTCCATCAATCATCCCGCGCAGCGAATACCGTCCCGGACCCCAGTCCCAGCGCGTACTCATGCCGATCCCGGTGTCGGGCACCATCTTCCACTCACCGCCCACCAGTCGCCCGACGCGCCGCATCGGCTCCGGGATCGCCCCCTCCATCCGAAGCGCCGCCGCCGCCCACGGCCCATCCCGCGTCACATTGACAAACCGCTCTCCCTCAAGACGAAACAGGCCGCCCGAGCATCCAAACCAGAGGACCCCGTCCTTATCCTCGAGCATCTCCTGCACGTGCACGCCGTTGGGCCCGTGGCAATATTTGAACCTGCTGCCGCTGCCGCAGGGGCAAGCCAGTTCATTGATCGACAGTCCTTGATCAACGCCAAACGCCTTGAACTCCGTGCCGTCATAGCGACACGCACCGGCGCCGAGCGTCGAGAACCACATGTTGCCGGCGCGGTCCTGAATGATCTCGTAGACCCGATCGTTGTTCAGCCCGTCCTCTGCTGTAAACGTGCGGAACGTCGTGCCGTCGAAGCAACTGACGCCCCCGCCGTCCGTGCCGATCCAGATCTGCCCATGTCGATCTTCGCAGAGCGCCCGCACCATGTTGCCTGCCAGACCGTCCTTCGTGGTGTAGCTCGTGAACGCCTTGCCGTCGTACCGATGCACGCCCTCGCCGTCCGTGCCGAACCAGAGGTTCCCGGCGCGATCCTCGATCATGGCGAAGACCACCTTCGGCGAGAAGCGCGACTCAGGCTTCTCGACCTCGATCCTCGGAAGAGGGAACGCCACGAAAGTCTCGCCCTCGAGGCGACACACCCCCTGTTGCGTGCCGGCCCAGATGGTGCCCCCGCGGTCGAGCATGATGCTCCAGACGTCGACTGCGCTCAGGCCGTCCTTGACGCCGTAGTTGGTGAACGCGCCGTTCTCGTACCGACTGACCCCGCCGTCCGTCCCGAACCACATCGCGCCGGCCTCATCCTGCACGATCCCTCGCACCGCGCTGCCCCCGAAACCCTGCCCCACGTTGAAGTACGACAGAGAAGTCCCGTCATGACGGGACACTCCGTCGCCGTTGGTGCCAAACCAGTAACTGCCTTCCCGATCCTGAAATATCTCCCGCACATAGTCGCTGACCTGCACGACCGGTTCGGGGGGATCCGGGTCCAGAAGCTGCGCCGAAGCACGCCCGCACACGCCCACCGCGATCAACACCGCGGTCAAGACGCCAAGCAGCCGCGGAGTTCCAAGCATTCGATGATCTGACAAGTCCGGCCTCCCACATTCGCGTTCGGTGCCGGTGTCACATACCCCTCAATCTCGCCGAGGTTGCTTCCCAATCTCACCGGCGGGGCATCGCCCCAACGGGGCGACGGGTTGTAGCCGCGGGTGAAGCGCCGGCGCGGCGAAGCCCGCCGGCGCGCAACCCGTGGAAAGCGACGATTCAAATGATCGCCCCGGCAGGGGCGGAGGAAGATTCAAAATGGATCTATGTGAGCGTGCTTCGCCTCTCAACCGCTCTTCGTTTTCCTCCGCGTGCGAGAGACTCCCGTCGATTGTTTCGCACCACGCCCCGACACTCCTCGCGCGATCGCCTCGCGCACCAGCGCCTTGAGCGCCCTCGCATCGATCTTCTCGCCCTCGTGAATGTCAATCGCTCGCCGCGTATTCCCCTCAAGACTCGCGTTGAACAACCCCGCCGGATCCCCCAGCGCTGCACCCTTCGCAAACGTCAGCTTGACGGCACTCTTGTGCATCTCCCCCGTGCAGATGATCCCGCACCCCGGATGCGACCACACCGGAACACCCTTCATCGAGTTCGACGGCTTCCGCCACTTCACTTCCTCAACAATGTCGCGATCAACTCCCATGATCACGCTTCGCACCCGCTCCAACATCTCCGCGCGCCAATCGACCCCGCCAGCAGTGGGGGAGATGCCACGCTTCGTGGTGTTCGAAGTGTTCTTCTTGACCTTGACATGCTTGGTCGTCTTTTTGGTCAATCAATACTCCGTTGCAATATCAGTTCATGGGGTTGAGTTGCTACTTCGGTGTTGATCCAGCAGAAACAAGCTGAAGCTGGCTCAGCAGTTCATTGTGCTCCGCCGGCGCAATCTCAGATGATGCCTCGAGCGCGTATTCGTACGCAGTGCGTCCCCGATGATCGCGAATGCCTTTGTCCGCATGGGCCGCAAGTAGGAACTCCACGCTGTGACCATAGGGCCTCCAGCCGATGGCAGCATGCATTAAGGCCGTACGCCCCTCGTTGTCGATGCCATCGACCTTGGCCCCGGCTTTCAGCAAGTACAACACCTGATAATCGTGATGCCGCGAGGCGGCCGCATACATCAGGGGAGTTTTGCCGGATCCATCCCGCACATCGACCAAGGCCCCGTTGTTGAGCAGGTCCGCCAGCTCGCCATCCCACGCATGTGAGGCCGCGATATGGAGCGCCGTGGCCCCGTCCTCATCGGCCGCGTTCACATCAGCTCCCATTCGGACGAGTGCCGGAATGGTCTCGCGATCCTTGTCAATAAAACGCGCCGCCCACATCACCGGCGTTCGCCCCCACCGGTCGCGGGCATTGGGATCAGCACCTTCGCGGAGCAACTCTGGCACCCTCTTCGCATCACGCCGCACCGCGGCCTCGTGAAGCGGCGTCCATCCAAGTGCCTCCACCCGCGCACCCGCATCGATCAGGTCCCCGATCGCCGGCTTCACGCCGCTCCTCCACGCCGCGTGCGCCAGCGCCGTCCAACCCTTGTGATCCGTCAACTCCAGTGTCGGCGAGCCATCCAGAAGCGGCTTTACCGTCCAACCTGACCGCTCTTCGTCCGCGAACGCCATCATCAATGCCGTCCGACCCTCTTTCTCCGCTGCATCAATCTCGGCACCCGCTGCAAGCAACGCCGCAACCTGATTCAGGTTGCGGCGTGCCGCATACATGAGCGGCGTGGCCCCATCAGCGTCGCTGGCATTGACATCAGCGCCCCGCTGAATCAGCAACGTGCAAGCTTCCCCATTCGGAATCGAAGAAGACCCATCCGCCGCCGCAGCCATCATGAGCGCAGTCGCGCCGCGATCATCCCGGGCATCAACTTCAGCGCCGGCCTCCAAAAAGATGGCAAGGCGCTCAAGGGTGTCCTCCGGCTTGCGAATCCTTCCATGCTGGTGACGCCACCAACTCGTCGTTGCGTACATGAGCGGCGTCATCCCGCGATCGTCTCGAGCGTTCACATTAGCCCCAGACTGAATCAGCGCGAGGATGTTGTCGTTCACCGCCTCGCTCGATCGCGCCGCCAACATGAGCGGTGTTAGTCCATCCCGCCCACGCGCATCCACGTCGCCCACTTCTGCGAGCTTCGCCAGCACAGTCGCCTTGGAGTGTCCCTCGGCAGCCTGATGCAGCGGCGTGTCCCACACATCTGGGTAAAAAATGAAGGGCCGGGTCGCACGGCCACAGGACGCCAAGGTCATTGTTCCAACGACCAGCAGCCCAAACTTCCTTTGCATTGCTTTCTTCCCTTTGTGTACATCACGCCGAGAGCAACTGCCATCACCAGCATCAGCCTGCCGACCGCCCCCCTCACATCCTCTCCCCCGGCAACCCCTTCGCCTGCTTCACCCACTCCACAAACTGCTTCTCATCCACCGCGCCATCCTCATGCACATGCAGGTACCGCACGTTCTTCTGCTTCGACCCCTCCGGAGGCAACGGCCGCAGCGATCCCCCATTGAAGAACGCCACCTTGATGTACTTCGCAAAGCAGTGCACCCCCAGAAACCACTCACCCTCCACCACCCCGTACAGCGGCGAGTTCCACTTCACCGCCTTCTTCACGCTCGGTACGGCACGCTCGATCAGCGCATCCAGCCGCTTCCCCACCTCCCGCTTCCAACCCGGCATCGCCGCGATATACGCCTGCACCGGCTCATCGCCGTACCCCTTCGCGATCTGGGGATTCCCGCCCGACAGCAACTTCGTCTTGCTTACGCCCCGCTTAGCTGGCGCCTTCTTCGCGACCTTCCCCTTCTTCTTGGCAAACCGTTTCGCCATCGCGTTTCTCCAACCATGAAGTGATTTTCATCTGTCCGTCGACGATCGCCGAGCGCTGCATTTGGCACGCCTCGCGCCCGCTTCTACCATCCCCCCATGCCACAGATCAACACCTTCCTGACGTTCAACAACCAGGCCGAGGAAGCCGCCAGCTTCTACACCTCCATCTTCCCCAACTCAAAGATCACCCGCACCACGCGCTACCCCGACCTCGGCTCCCAGTCGCCCTTCAAAACCGGCAGCGTCATGACCGTCGACTTCACCCTCGACGGCCGCCCCTTCACCGCCCTCAACGCCGGCCCCCAGTTCTCCTTCAGCCAGGGCATCTCCATCGCCGTCATCTGTGACACGCAGCAGCAGGTGGATGAATACTGGGACAGGTTCGTCGCCGCCGGCGGCACCCCCGTCGCCTGCGGCTGGATCACCGACCACTTCGGCGTCTCCTGGCAGATCGATCCCAAGCTCCTCATCGACCTGATCAGCGACCCCGCCACGTCCCCAAAGGCCATGCAGTCCATGATGACCATGGTCAAGATCGACAGCGAACAACTGAAACGCGACATGGCGCTGTAGGACCCGCCCGCGATTCACGCGAGCATGAACTCCATTCACTCGCCGAAGTCAATCACCCGCGCTGCAACCACTCATTGATGTCACCACCCTCAACGCCCCAACGGGGCGACGGCCTGTCCCGGCGCGCCGGGACGGGTGAAGCGCAGTCCGCAAAAAGCGGACGCAGCGCAACCCGTGGAACCCGGCCCCCCACGCACGCCTGCCCCGGAGGGGCAGAGGAAGCGTGATGGCCGCACTCGCACCAGCGACGTTGCCATTCCACCCCAGTTGCATACGGACAATGGGAAGTAGACCGCTTCTACGGCTCCGACTCCCACTCCGCGCCTTCACCAAGGTCTACACCGCCGACGCCCACAAGAAGTTCTTCCACGACGTTGTGGTTGCTTGGAACAAGGTCACGAAGATCGCAAGTCGTTGATTCGCGGCTGGTTGTGACATTTCAGCCCGCATAGATGTGGTCGTGAACTGGCGTGAAGCATATTAAATGTGAGTATCCACGGCGCAGCGAGCTTCCATGTGTTCCCAAACAATGCGAAGATCTAGACATGCCTGCCGCAATCCTCTATACCGGCAAAACTCACAACACCAACGGCCCCGATGGCGGGACCCGCAGCAGCGATGGCACGCTCGACCTTCAACTCAAGGAACCGCACCCCGCCGCCGAGAACCTCTTTAGCGCCGCGTGGTCAGCCTGCTACATGGGCGCCCTTGAGCTCGCGGCCATGCAGCGCAAGATCAAGCTCCCCTCCGGTTTGGCCGTTGACGCTGAGATCAATCTGCTCCGCGACGGCAGCGCGTTCTTCCTCCGCGCCCATCTCAGCGTCAGCGTTCCCGGTGTTGACCGCGAACAGGCCCAGTCGCTGATCGAGGCCGCCCACCAGATCTGCCCCTATTCAAAGGCCGTCCACGGCAATATCGAAGTCACCACCACGCTGATCTGAATCGTCTCGCGTCTCCGCATCCTTAGGTGCCACGCGAGTCGAACCCTCGCATTGTTCAAGGTCCGTTCTCAGGGAGAAGGTCATGAGCGTTCGAACCATCGCAGGCAGGTTCATGGACCTGTGCAACCAGGGCAAGCACTTCGAGTTCATGCACCAGCATTACGCCCCGGAAATGGTCTCCGTGGAAGGCGACGGACGCGAGTTTGTCGGCAAAGAGAAGGTCATCCACAAGTCGGAAGTCTTCCAGGGCGAGAACAACATCCACTCCCAGGATCTCCGCGGTCCCTTTTTCTGCGGCAACGCCGACGCCCCTTCCGGCCGCTTCGCGGTCTACACGTCGATCGAGTTCAGCCCCAAGTCCGGCGGCGCCCGGCAACGCCATGACGAAGTCGGAATCTACACCATCAACAACGACGTCGTCACTCGTGAAGAGTTCTACTACGACGGGGCATTCATCTGAACAATGCTCGGCGATGAGACAGTCGGACCACTTCTGAAAGAGCCCCACGATGAAATGGACGAGGGTCTCGCTTATCACCTTAGGGTTGGTGTCGCTCACTGCCGCGCGGGCGTTGACACCAGATACGCCGGATGATTCCGCAGCTTCAATCGCTACTGGCACACTTCCGCCCGAGTATCGCGATTGGCGTTTAATCTCCGTCGCCCGCGAAGAAGGTGACCTGGACGATATTCGCGCCATCCTCGGTAACGACGCCGCTATCGCCGCCTATCGACGGTCCAGCGATCAGTTTGCGGACGGTTCGATCATCGCACGACTTGCCTGGAGTTACGACGCCTCGGAAGAGAACAACAAGGCGTTCGGCCGTCATCAATCGTTCGTGGCCGGACACCCGAAGAATGGCATTCAGTTCATGGTCAAGGATTCCAAGAAGTATGCCGCAACGGGCGGTTGGCAGTACGCGCAGTTCGATAACGGAGAGCCATTACTCGACGCTGCGATACTTCAGAAGTGCTTTGTTTGCCATCAGGCCGTCAAAGATCGAGACTTTGTCTTCACGCGTTATGCGCCGTAACGCCAATGACGACGATCATCATGGTCGGCGAGTAGGATGAAGGAGTCTCAAACACAAAGTTGCTGATTACAGTTACCGCTATTCGCTACTGCCGGAAGTTCACGTGCGAACCCTCCACATCCTCCAACACATCTCCCTCGACGCCATCATCCAATCCCCCGGCGCACCCACCGAAGACCCAACCCCCGACTTTCCGCACGGCGGATGGTCGCCCCCCTTCGCCGACCCGGCAGTGGGGGAGGTCGTCGCCGCAGCGCACGCCAAACCCTTCGACCTGCTGCTCGGCCGTCGAACCTACGACATCTGGGCCGGCTACTGGCCCAACGTTCGCACCGGTGCCATCGCCGAGAGCTTCAACAAGGTCACGAAATACGTCGCCACCCACCGCCCCGAAAACCTCGCATGGGGCCCCGCCAAACCCCTCGGCCCCGACATCGTCGAAGGCATCCGCCGTCTCAAAGCCGCCGACGGCCCCGACCTCATCCTCTGGGGCAGTTCCACACTCACATCCATCCTGCTCGAACACACCCTCGCCGACGAGATCACTCTCTTCACCTATCCCGTCTTCCTCGGCGCCGGCAAGCGATTCTTCTCTGACACGACCGCCCCGCGCGAACTCAAACTCATCAGCTCAAAGACCGTCCCCTCCGGCGTCCAGATCAACACCTATCGACCCAACGGCCCCCTCCGCACCGGCTGCTACCTCAAGCCGCCGTCCTAGTGCCAGTGCTGCCGCGGTGCTCAACCGTTCACCCACTCCATCGCCTCCCGCTCATCTGCGAACGTGCGAAACTCAACCACCTTGCCGTTCCGGAATGTGTAGACATCCGCAGTGCGCCCCTCGCGCCACTCCGTCTCGTCCTTCAATCTCACACGTACCTGAACAAGCACCACAATCCGATCCCCGGCCACGACAAACCGCTCCGGCTCGCAACCCCCCTCAGCCCACGTCCCGCGCCCCATCGCCACATGCGCCGTCACGGCCTCAATCCCCCGGTACGTCCCTTCCTGCGCAGAATCCGGCCACTCAACCCGCACAACCTGCGGATCAAACACGGCAACGAGTCCCGCAACGTCGTTCCGATTCAGGGCCGCATAGGCCTCTCGAAGCGCTTTCGTTTCAGCCGCGAACGATGGTGTCGACGCGTCCACAATGTCACCTCCGGCCCAGAGTTCATCCCAGCACAGTAGTCGGTGCGCGACGAGCCCAAATATTCAAGCTACCAAACGTGAAAGCACGCACGTCCGCGACGTGCGGCTTCAGAACACAATCGGGGCGACAGTACACCGAAAAAGTGTCCTTGGAGGGCGTTAGGCTTTGGGAGCAGGGCATACGTCGTTTGATGAGCGTCAAAGCGACTTGAGGCGGAGAAGTACCAGTACCCGGTGCTCATTTCAAACGTTCCAGCCCGCCGTGCGCTGTGGGACGCGGACCTGGCGCATCCCAATGGAACCTCCTTTCCACTTCGGCAATCGGCAGGTCGTTGATGCTGGCCTCGCGACGGCGCATGAGCCCCGCGTCGTCAAACTCCCAGAGTTCGTTGCCGTAGCTGCGGAACCATTGACCGGCGTCGTTGTGCCACTCGTACTGGAACCGGACGGCGATGTGGTTGTCCGTGAAAGCCCAGAGTTCCTTGATGAGCCGGTAGTCTTGCTCTCGCTCCCACTTGCCACGAAGGAACGCCCTGATCTGTTCCCGGCCCTGGACGAACTCGGCGCGGTTGCGCCATTGACTGTCCAGCGTGTATGCCAACGAAACGCGCTCGGGATCACGGCTGTTCCACGCGTCCTCGGCCGCACGGACCTTTCGGAGCGCCGATTCTCTCGTGAAGGGAGGGATAATGGCAGGGGAGTGAGATGTGGTGAGTACCGACATGGATGTACTCCGGGGGAAGAGGGAGGTTTGAGGCAAGTGTCCCCGGTGGCTTTCACCAGCTGGGACACGTTGTGGTTGGGATCCGTGTTGTTGAAGTGTTCACCGCGCCGCGGCGTGGTTGTGCGCCTCGACGCGCGGGAAGTCGACATCCACGTCGAACGCCCGGTTGAAGAAGTTGGTGAAGAAGTTCAGTGCGACGGCGGCGACGATCTCGGCGATCTCTGCGTCGCTGAACCCGGCGGTGCGCACCGATGTGATATCGCTTTCGCCGATTCCGCCGCGGCGATCAATCACGGCCTGAGCGAACGTGAGGGCGGCAAGGGTACGGGGATCGGTCGACTCAAGGTGGCGAGCACCGTCGATCTGCGCCTGATTGAGACCGACCATCTTGCCAAGCGCCGAGTGAGCGGAGAGGCAATAGGTGCAGGAGTTATTCTCGGCGGTCAAGAGCGCGATCTGCTCGCGGATCTGGGCAGAGAGCTTGGCGGTGCCAAGTGTGCCATTGAACTGCACCCAGGACTGCAGGACAGCGGGTGAGTTGGCCATCACTTTGGCCATGTTGGGCACCATGCCCAGCCCCTTCTGCAGGGCCGCGAAGATGTCCTTGTTGCTGCCGGTGGCGGACTCGACGTTCTGGATCGGGAGACGTGACATGTAAAACTCCTTCGTTTGGACTGTGCGACACCTGCATCACACGGAACACCCGTCGATGGCAGCAGGCGCGTGGCTGATGAATCAAGAGGCGTGTCGGGCGCGGGCACCGGATCGGCTGCGACGAGCCCGCGACCAGATCACTTCGAGACCTTGTCTTCCATGAACGAGCGGATCTTCTCGGCGATCACCGCGCCCTGCTCTTCCAGAGCGAAGTGCCCGGTATCCAGCAGGTTGAAGTCAATGTTCTTGATATCGCGCTTGTACGGCTCGGCGCCCTCGGCGGGGAAGATGAAGTCGTTCTTGCCCCACACGATCAGCGTCGGGGGCTGGTGCGTGCGGAAGTACTCCTGCCACTTGGGATACAGCGGCGGGTTCGTGCCGTAGCTCATGAACAGAGCAAGCTGAATGTCCTTGTTGCCGGGACGGTCCATCCCCGCCTGATCGAGCGTCCACGTGTCGGGGCTGATCGTGGTGGGGTCCTTGACGCCGTGCGTCCATTGCCACTTGGTGGCGGCCAACTCGAAGTAAGGCGTCAGCGCGGCCTTGTTCTCGGCGGACTGCTCGTTCCAGTACGCCTTGAACGGCACCCAGAAATCACGCAGCCCCTCCTCGTACGCGTTGCCATTCTGAATGACCAGACCGGTGATCCGCTCAGGATGGGCGCTCGCGATGCGGAAACCGATCGGCGCGCCGTAATCCTGCACGTACAGAGCAAAAGTCTTCGCGCCGACGGCCTCAGTGAACTTGTCGACAACCATCGCCAGGTTGTCGAAGCTGTACTCGAACTCGGTCGGGCTCGGCATCGAACTGTTGCCATACCCGGGGTAGTCGGGTGCGATGACGCGGTACTTGTCGGCCAGCGCGGGGATCAGATTGCGGAACATGTGCGACGAAGTGGGGAACCCGTGCAGCAGCAGGATGACGGGCGCGTCCTTCGGGCCTGCTTCGCGGTAGAAGATCTCCTGGCCGTCGATCTTCACGGTTTGGTACCGGACACTGAACGACGGAGCGGCCGAGAGGCTGACGGCCGCCTCGGTCCTGGACTCAGCCGGTCGAGCCTGGCTCATGCTCCCACTGACAAGTGCTGCGCCGGCGGCGGTGATGAGCGTGGCGATGAGGAACGTGCGATTCATCTGGCTTCTCCATGCTTGACTGACGTGCGGGTCGAACTCGAACACGAAAGCACATGAACAACGAGCGTGCCAAGCCAGAGAGACGCCATAAAGCCATTTCCAGAAAGGCTTTAGGCGTAGTTCGCTAGAGGGCTGGCCGAGCACGACATTTCGTGACTCACGAAATGTCGTGTAGGATTTCCGACACTTCGTGACTCCACTCCTTCCGCTCGGCTGCGGGAGATCGCCTCGCTTGCCGTTGGCTGAAGGGAACCCGATGGGCGACCTGCCCGAAAGACGGTCACCGACCAACGCCAGACAAATCACCAAGAGCGAGCTCAACGAGCTCGTGCTCCGGTGTGCCGGCGAAGGCATCTACTGCATTGATCAGGAGGGACGCACCACATACCTCAACCCTGCAGGCGAGGCCATCCTTGGATGGAAGGCGGACGACTTCGTGGGGACGTTTTCGCACGCGCTCATCCATCACACCTATCCGGATGGGTCGGCGTTTCCCTCGCACGAATGCCCCATCTACGCGGCGTTCCACGACGGCGAAGTGCATCATGTGGATGACGAGGTGTTCTGGCGCAAGGACGGCACATCGTTTCCGGTTGAGTACAGCAGCACGCCGATCATCGGAGATGACGGCGAACTTCTCGGCGCCGTGGTCACATTTCGCGACATCAGCGAAAGACGAGCCGCCGAAGCCGAGGTCGCTCGGCTCACGAACCGCAACGAGCTGATTCTCGCTTCTGCCGGCGAAGGCATCTACGGCCTTGACATTGAGGGAGGTACCACGTTCTGCAACCCTGCCGCGGCGGCGATGATGGGGTGGAGCGTCGAGGAGATGCTGGGCAAGCCGCAGCACGCCCTCATTCATCACAGCAAACCCGGTGGCGAGCATTACCCAAGATCAGAGTGCCCTATCTACGCGGCGATCACCGACGGGCTTGTCCACCGTGAGGACAACGAGGTCTTCTGGCGCAAGGACGGCTCGAGCTTCCCCGTCGAGTACGTCAGCACGCCCGTCCGCGATGAGGGTGGCAAGCTCATGGGCGCCGTCGTCACGTTCAACGATATTTCCGAGCGCAAGAAACGGGAAGAGGCGCTGCGCAACGCGCTCGCGGAAGTGGAGAAGCTCAAGGAGCGGCTCCAAGCGGAGAACCTGTACCTTCGCCAGGAGATCAAGGTCAGCCACAACTTCGAGGAGATCATCGGGCAGGGCCCGGCCATGACCAAGGCCAAACGGCTGATCGAGCAGGTCGCGGCGACAGACGCCACGGTGCTGATTCTTGGCGAGACAGGCGTGGGCAAGGAACTCTTTGCCCGCGCGATACACAATCTGAGTTGGCGCAGGGAGCGGCCGCTCATCAAGGTGAACTGTGCGGCCCTCCCATCATCGCTCATCGAGAGCGAACTCTTTGGACACGAGAAAGGCGCGTTCACCGGCGCAACCGCTCGGCGGGCGGGGCGCTTCGAACTGGCCAACGGCGGCACCATCTTTCTCGACGAGATCGGCGAACTCCCGCTCGAGCTGCAGGCGAAGCTCCTCCGAGTGATCCAAGAGGGAGAGTTCGAACGACTTGGTGGTTCGCAGACGATCAGCACCGACATCCGGATTGTCGCGGCGACGCACCGTGATTTGCGCAAGATGATCCAGGGCGGGACGTTCCGAGAGGATCTGTTCTATCGCCTCAACGTGTTCCCCGTGAGCGTGCCGGCACTGCGTGATCGTCGGGAAGACATCCCCCAACTGGTGACCCACTTCGTTCGCAAGTTTGCCAAGCAGCAGGGCAAGGCCATCGAGAGCGTTCCCGACCATGTACAGTCGGCGCTGAGCGAGTATGGATGGCCGGGCAACATCCGAGAGCTTGAGAATGTCATCGAGCGAGCGGTGATCCTGTCCAACCAAGGCACGCTCCGCATCGATGGTGCGATCGCTGTCCATGAACCAAGAGCGTCGCACGCAGAAGTTGGCGCACCCACGGGGGCCGATCGTCGCACCCTGGAACAGGTCGAGAGGACCCACATCCTGAACGTCCTCGACCAGACCTCGTGGCGCATCGCGGGCGAACAAGGCGCTGCACTGATTCTGGATCTGCATCCCAACACGCTGCGATCGCGGATGGCAAAGCTCGGAATCACGAAGCTGGCATCGGGACCGTCTTGAACACGTGAAAAGCACCACGCGTCGCAATGCGGTTGAACCGCAAGCTCAATCGCGCAAGTCCTGTCCATCCAACTAACAAGCCCTTCGACGAGCTCGTCGAAGGGCTTCTTGATCAATTTAATCGGGGTGACAGTACACCAATAGAACTTTTCGTGGAGGGTGTTTGGGTCTGGGAGCCCGGCATACGCCGTTCGCTGGCCTCGGTATTGTCTGGATGGGCGCCATGACCCTTCTGATCCGTACGCTCCCCGCTCATGCACCCAATCACCATCGGCCATTCAAGATCGAACGTGAACTCGGCCGCGGCGGAACGAGCACCTTCGACGTGGTCCACCTCAGTTTTTCGCATCACGGCAATCGCGTGCTGGCCGTGATGCCCGTCAGCTCCGGGCGCGACCGTTCCATCTCGATCATCCAGAACTGGCCGTACGTGGTCGCGCCGTAGCCCCAACCGTGAATATGAACAGGCCAAGCGGATGAAGGAGTAGGAAGCCGAGAACGCGCATGCTCGCGGCGTTCTAACTCGTAGGGAGCTCTGATACACTCCCGTCATGGGTAAGAAGCTCGCGTTCTTGACGGTCGGCGTGCTCCACGAACCGCTTTCGCACGCTCGCAGCCAGGGGTTTGTGGAGCGTGTCCCCTCGGTCTACGCGGCGGCGGACCGGTGCGACGGCTTCGTCGCGCGATCGATCCGGGACGTGCAGACCTTCGAGCACTCCTGGGGCCCGGTGCGCATCCCCCGCTGCTTCGCGCATGTGGATGATGTGAACAGGCTGCCGAGCACGCTGTCGATCTGGGACGATCTCGAGTCTGTCGCCGCGTTCGCGTACCACGGCGTGCACGGCGAAGCCATGGGCAAACGCAAGGAGTGGTTCCAGTCTCAATCTGCCCCCACCTATGTGGCGTGGTGGATCGACGAAGGCCACCGGATCGATTGGAACGAGGCCTGCGAGCGGCTCGATCATCTGCACGACCACGGTCCCACGCCCTCGGCCTTCACCTTTTCTAGCCCGTTCGACGCCGAGGGTCGGCCCCACCCGATAGACCCTGACGCGGTCCGCTCCAAGAAGCTCGCCAACTTGAAGCAGTGCGAGTGATTCACGACCCGCCCCGTCCTCGCGTCGCAACCTCAACCATGAACACCGCCGCGCCCGCATCGGCGTGCGGCCCTCGCATGCGAGCCTCCGCTTGCAAGGCTGGGTGACTGGTTCAAATCCTTGCGAGAGTCGGCTCAGACCTAGTTGAATTCAGACCATGATTTCACGGTCAGTTGAACTCGCGGACAAGGTCGGCAAGTCCCTTGCCGAGGACGAGAAAGCCCTGCGACGTGCTCATCGAAGGGCTTTGCTCTGAACAAAGTCGGGGTGACAGGACACGGTTGCACTTTTTGCGGAGGCAATCCGCATTTGGGAGCCAGAAACGCGAGTTCTGATGGGAACCCACTGCTGCGCCGTGAATGCTCTAGGCGGAGTAAACGGCAACGTCAGAGCTCACTCCGATGGCCATACCGTCTCTCAGCATGATCGCGAGCTACAGTCGCGCCTGACCGCCCGTGGCGATCGGGGGTGGAGAAACAAGTGGGAAGCCCCAACATGAGAGTCCTCAACGTGCGTGGGTCAATCGTTGCTTCTGTCGTTAGCGTCACGTTGTTGACCGTCGGGTGCACCAATCCGCCGGAATCAGCACAAAGATCCGACACGATCAGTCGTCCTGCTTCAGCACTCAATCAGCCGCCATCGACACCGGATGCTGTGCAACCTCCGCGCACGCAGGATGTGCAACCGCGCCGACCTTCTCTCGTCATCGACGTTGGCCCAACTGCGGAGATTCGCGGCGTCGTGCGAGCAGTCTTTCAGGATTCGCGCGGGACGCTTTGGATCGGCGGTGAATGCGACTTGTTCCGCAACGATGGAACGACCCTGACCAACTACGAGATCAAGGATGATCTGGGCCGAGGCGTCACGATCATGAAGATCGTCGAAGACAAGGACGGCAACATCTGGTGTGGCACAAGCGGCGGCATCACCCGTATTGATGGCAAGTCATTCACGAGCTTTGGCGAGCAGCACGGACTCATCAGCCGCGATGTCTGGAGCATGGCGGTTGATGCGAGCGGCGCGATGTGGATCGGCACCATCGAAGGCGTCTGCCGATTCGACGGGAACACGTTTTCGCCCTTCCCGCTTCCCGAAGCACAGCCTGATCCAACCAGAGGCGTGACGAGCGGGAAGTTCGTGCATTGCATCACGGTCGATCGCAAAGGGCGGGTGTGGTTTGGTACCAACGGTGGCGCGTACGTCTACGACGGAAAGACATTGAAGAACATCTCCGAGCGCGACGGCCTGCCGAACAACGCCGTCAGCTGCATTGCCGAAGACAAATCGGGGAACATCTGGTTCGGAACTGTTCACGGGGGTATCAGTCGGTTTGACGGAAATGACTTCACCAACTTCACGCAGCAAGGCGTCGTCGAAGGCAAGGAGATCTGGTGCATTCACGAAGGTCGTTCCGGGAATGTGTGGTTCTCCGCCAAGCGATCTCCTTTGTACCGATACGATGGCAACGCATTCACGAAGCTCAAGGAGCAGGACGACATCACGTCGCTCGCGTTCATCATCATGGAAGACAGCAGCGGAGGGCTGTGGCTCAGCGGAACGCACGGCCTCTTTCGGCATGACGGCGAGTCGTTTGTCCGAGTCACAAAGGATGGCCCGTGGCGATAGGTGAGCGTTGAGCGAACGCACTTCCGATGACGAGTGCGAACGTGCCCTTCTCGGCCGAACAACAAACGCAAACGCCCGCGAGAGAGTTCTCGCGGGCGTTCGTACTTCAATCGGGGTGAGAGGATTCGAACCTCCGACCTTCTCGTCCCGAACGAGACGCGCTACCAAGCTGCGCTACACCCCGTCAACGAACGCCTTCGTTCGCATCAAGGCCGCATCCTACGGCCAATCGACCCCTCCCGGCAAGGCAGCCTCTAGCCGCCCCCCAGTCGGGACAAGGGAAACATCGGCTCTTCCTCCCCCAACATCGCGGACACCGCGTGATTTGCCGTCTGGAATCCCAGCGACATCCCGTGCCCCGTGAATCCGCCGCAGAACCACACATTCCGGGACGGATAATCCGGAATCGGCCCTACCAACGGCAGCCCGTCGGGCGTGAAACCCATCGTCCCCGACCACCGGGCTAGGACCGGCAGGCGCTTCCCGAAAATCTTCTCCGCAAACGCCTCCAGCCCGCCCTGCACCTCCGGCGTCACGCGGTCCTCCATCGTCCGCTCGTCATCCTCAAAGAACCGCCGCCACCCGCCCAGCGTGATCACATCCGGCGCCGGCTGCCGGAAGTACTCCCCGCCGTGGTTCGCGTAGTACGACGCATCCAGCCGCATCCCCGGCGCATGCAGCGCGAGCTTCTGCCCGCGGTTCGGCACCACCAGTTTCCCAAGCTGCGGGAACAGCGTCCCCGCGTACCCATTCAAACACACCAGCACACGACGGCACACCACCCGTGCATCGCTCGTCAAAATCTGCACGCCGGCCTCCTCCGCGTGCAACTCGATCACCTCCTGATGCTCCAGCACCGGCCGCATCAACAGGCTCCGCATCATCACTAGCATCTCGACCGGGTTGATGCTCGCATCGCGCGGATTTAAGAGCCCGCCCAACGGCCGCGCATGCGA
This sequence comes from Phycisphaerales bacterium, assembly GCA_041750235.1. GTDB lineage: Bacteria > Planctomycetota > Phycisphaerae > Phycisphaerales > UBA1924 > JBGSZV01. Next base: position 215 of record JBGSZV010000157.1, on the reverse strand, counting down.
CCAGAACGAATCCGTCCCCGCATCCGCCCACCCAACCTCAAAGCCATCCTCCTTGAGCAACGCCATCGACTCCCGCAGTTCCCCGAGTTCTTCTTCCTCCATCGCCACCAGCATCGACGGCACCGCCCGGTACGTCGCCAGCCGCGCGATCCCCAGCGCCCGCAGCCCCTCCAGGTTCAACTCCGTGGTCCGCCACACCACCTGCGCCATCGGCC
>JBGSZV010000156.1:0-9771 GCA_041750235.1 Phycisphaerales bacterium | reverse complement strand
GGCGGCGGCTTCGGCGGGCGGCTAGCCGGCGGCGGCGTCGTTTACCTTGGCGGTGACATCCTCAATCTGCCAGAGGATGTCCGCTTCGAGGTCGGGGCACTTGAGTTCCTGATCGCGTGACTTGGCGAAGAAGCCGACCTTGAGGAGGTCGCGCTGGGGCGTGGAGAGCTTGGCGAGCTGGCCGGAGGCGACGTGGTGATTGGTCATCACGAGGCCGTCGGGCGAGACGAGGGACGCCGAGCCGCCATCAGAGAGCCTGACCGCGGACTTCTGCACGTGCTCGAGCCACGCGGCATCGGGGGTGAAGCCGTATTTCTCGCGGAGCATGCCCAGCGGCGGGCGGTTGATGAGCCACATGCCCTCATCGCCGCGGACGGTGAGCGGGCACAACACAAGCAGGAGCAGGCAGGCACAGAATCCGGATCGCATGGTCGGCATCCTCGGGTGACACACCGCCTTGAGCGGCTTGGCGTCAATGAAGATACCGGCGGGGACCGGGGGCGTTGAGATTTGTCAGTCGTCGAGGGACCACGGCGGGGAGCGGCCGCTGGCGTAGGCCCGGGCGGGGTAGAGGCGGCTGTTGGCAGAGAAGCTGAGGTAGAAGGCTTGGCGTTGGTTGTAGGTGGAGTAGGTCCACTTCTTGTGGCCGACGGCGGGCGGCTCGATGTGACGCAGGAACTGCGGCGAGAGGTCGTCGAGGCTGGGCGGGAAGCTGCCGTAGCGCTCGCGGTAAGCGTAGCAGGCGGCGATCATCCGCCGGGCCTGGGTCATGGTTTGGTTGACCTCGCGGTCGGACCAGCCGGGCATGTTCTCAGTGCGGCCCAGGTCGCCCGGCTGGATGGCGGTCTTGAGGATGACAAAGCCGATGCCGAGGGCGACGGTGAGGAATGTGATCGCGGTGAAGGCACGCCAGCCGCGGCCCATGCGCTTGCGCCAGCGCTTCTTGTCAAAGAGCGTGGCGTTGCCGAAAAATGAATCGGAGGCGCTGGGGGTCGAAGTGGTCGCGCCGGCGGCGAACAGCGCGCCCAGGGCGAAGATGCAGGCGATCGTGATGACAAGCAGGCTCTGGGTCATGGCGCAACGCGATCCGGGTATGGCGCGCAGGAGCGCACCCCGGTCGTTATCGGCGCGGTGTGCCACGGGGTCGAGTGCGGGTCGCGGAGTGCGAATCGATCGCGCTCAAAGGACCTGTTTATCGGCCTAGCGGGCCATTGCCGCGGGCAGGCTGGGCATGGGGAACGCCTCGCAGAAGGCGCGGATTTCCTCGCGGACCTTGTGCGTCTCGCCGGGGTTGCCTTTGGAGATGAGTACGCGGTCGATCCATCCCGCGACCTTGGCCATGTCGGCCTCTTTGAGGCCGCGGGTGGTGAGGGCGGGGGTGCCGAGGCGGATGCCGCTGGTCTGCTTGGGCGGACGCGGGTCCTTGGGGATGCCGTTCTTGTTGCAGATGATCCCCGCGGCTTCGAGCCACTTCTCGGCATCGGCGCCGGTCAGATCAGCATCGCGTGCGGAGAGGTCGACGAGCATCAGGTGGTTGTCGGTGCCGCCGGAGGTGATGCGGTAGCCGCGCTCGATGAGCGCCTTGGCGAGTGCCTGGGCGTTCTTCACGACCTGCTTCGCGTAGGTCTTGAACTCGGGCTTGAGGACTTCCCCGAAGGCGATGGCCTTGCTGAGCACGACGTGCATGAGCGGGCCGCCCTGCATGCCGGGGAAGACGGCCCGGTCGATCTTGGTGGCGAGTTCCTCGTCGGTGGTGAGGATCAGGCCGCCGCGCGGGCCGCGGAGGGTCTTGTGGGTGGTCGTGGTGACGACGTGGGCGTGCGGGAAGGGCGAGGGATGAACGCCCGCTGCAACCAGGCCCGCGATGTGCGCGATGTCGGCCATGAGCAGCGCGCCGCATTCATCGGCGACGGCACGGAACTTCGCGAAGTCGATCACGCGCGGGTACGCAGAGTAGCCGCACATGAGGAGCTTGGGCTTGTGCTCGAGGCAGACCTGGCGCATCGCGTCGTAGTCGATGCGCTCGAAGTCGGGGTGGTTCTTGTCGTAGTGGAGGGGGTAGTGGACCGGGTTGAACCACTTGCCGGACATGTTCACCTTCAGGCCGTGTGAGAGGTGCCCGCCGTCGGCGAGGACCAGCGAGGCGAAGGTGTCACCGGGGTTGAGGAGGGCGAGGAAGACACTGGCGTTGGCCTGCGCGCCGGAGTGGGGCTGCACGTTGGCGAACTGGCAGCCGAACATCTGCTTGGCGCGGTCCTGGGCGAGGCGCTCGGCTTTGTCGTGGAACTCGCAGCCGCCGTAGTACCGGGCCCCGGGGTAGCCCTCGGCGTACTTGTTGGTGAGGCAGGTCCCCATGGCGTGCATGACGGCCGGGGAGACGTGGTTCTCACTGGCGATGAGTTCGAGGGTGGACTCCTGGCGTGCGGCCTCGCCGGCGAGGATGTCGGCGGCGGCGGGGTCGGCGTGCTGGAGGAGGTCGTGGACTTGTTCGGTGATGGGGTCGTGGGACATAGGGGGTTCCTCGGGTAGGGCCGTAAGCATAGACGACGAATGTCGGTTCATCCGTCGTGGGTCTAGGAGGTTCGAAAAGCGAAGTCCCACATTGCGCCGCCGGGAAGGAATCCCGTCAGTGCCACGGCTGCGAGCAATGACAGAAGCATCAAGATCACCACAACGCCAAAGCGATTGCTGAGTCGCAGGTATGAGCCGATGGCGAACCACCAGCACACGCAAAGCATCGCGCCGCCAACGACGATCACAAGCCAATCACAGCGCATCAGGTCCATCGAAATAGAATCGATGAGACTGAGCCCGCCCCATCTTGTGCGTCGGGTATACACGGATTGCGCATGATCGATGGTCCAAATGCGAAATGCAAGGGCTCCACAAGTAACGATCGCCGCGGCGCAGGTGCAATACGCCCCGGTTCGCAGCAAGTGACGCCGCTGAATGCGGGCGCTTCGTAATGTATCGGGCAGCAGCAGTAACGATATTGGCATGAGGAGCATCCACGCCCATGTCATCCAAAGCCAGCCATTGATCGCAAACTGCGAGGCACCGCCATATTTGGCGTACAGACCGATTGAAGGGTTGTAGTAGGGAACAACCACGATTCGTGTCCAGAAACCTGCGACGTCCAGCCAGTCTCCATTTGATGGCAGAGAAGTCGGACTCAGCGCAAACATTCCCCTCGCACGAGACATATTTCTTGCAGCGGCCAGCGACGCTCCGGCCACTGAGGTCAAGTGTATTCCGAGGCAGGCAACGACGAGAAGAATCCAGAGCCGACGGGATTGGACCGGATGCTGGAGTTGCAGGGACCGCCAAAGTCGTCGCGGCCGCAGCGACATCAGGACCGAGCGAGCGCCGGCGCGGAGCGACCGAGATTTCGCGTGCTCAAACGACCACCTCGGCACCGTGAGCATCGGGTTGAGCACATTGCGCCACTCATATTGCAGCCCGCACTCCGAGCACACGCCCTCAACCGGACACCGCTCCGTCCAAGAATCCACCGCGCCCGAGAGGTCGTAGCCGCAGCGGGGGCAGTGCGTGGTCGGTTTCAGCCGTAGTTCGGCTTCGGTCATGCATTCACGTGCGCCCAGTGTGATCATTCGCGTGCACTCAGTTCTCACCTTTGAACATTTTCGCCGTGTGGTGATTCCCGGATCTGATTGTCGCGGTAACTCCTATCCAGGAAGCAGTGGCGTTTTTATAGGCCATTCGGGCAACGGCGTGACCTCAGCCACTCGACGTGGCCGCTCCCAACCACGGCTTTGGCTTGTTATTTGCACCCCTTGTGACTCAAGCAATGGGTGCATTGACCGCATCCGGGTACTTCCACGCGTGGGTTGATAAGGAGTTTATCCATGGTTCGTTCGACCGGTTTCGGCATCCTCGCGCTCGTCGCGGGCTTGGCGTGCGGCGCGACTGCGTTCGCACACAGTTCTTACGTCAGTCTCTGGACGACACGGTACCCCTCGTCCACGCTGGACGAACGCATGACCGCCACGTTTGGGCAGAGCTGCTATGTCTGCCACCAGCCGGAAGGAATCAGTGTCCTGGGCACTTGCTACCTGACCGATATCAAAGCGCGGCTGGATGCCGGTCGGTCAATCAGCCAGGCGTTGGGCGATGTCGATGTGATGGATTCCGACGGCGACGGCGCGTCCAACCATGATGAGATCCTCGCGGTGCGAACAGATCTGCCGGGCGTGATTGGTTACCACCCCGGACGCACGGGGCCCCTGGGGGTGACTTGTGGCATCGGCGTCGGTACCACTGGCGTGTCGGAAACACCGCCTGCTCCGTGCCCGGGCGACGCGAATCACGACGGATTCACCAATGGTGCGGATCTGTCGGTTCTCCTGGGCCAGTTCGGTGCCAGCGTCGCCGCCGGCAGCGGTGCCGACTTCAACGAGAACGGCGTTGTCAACGGTGCGGATCTTTCCGTGCTGCTGGGGAACTTCGGTTGCGGCAACTGAGCTATGTTTCGCGATGAGATCGAGACGAATCGGCACAGTCTTGGAATGTCCGCAAGCGGGAGTGGGTGTCAATCCTGTCGCCCACTTCCGCTTGTTGATGTCGGGATGCTCGAAAGTGCTGCCAAAAGTCTCAAAAGGAACAACCGCCAGATCACGTTCCGTGCTCCCCTGATGACTCTCCTTCGACGAGGGCTCACAGCGATTATGTGATGAGCAAGCAAATGAAAGCGCATGCCGGAACGAAACCCGGCGTCGGGGTTCCTACCTCGTACGGGCGCGACTGAGAGCATCGCGCACCAGGGAGAACACGTGATGAACATGCTGTGCGTAACGGCGGTCCTCTGGGCCGCGGGAAGTGCTGTGGCCGTGCCGCCGCCTTTGATGGCTTTTCAAGGGACCGGAACACTGCCAGGGTTCGGTAGCAGTTCGATGATCGGCGTTTCGGGCGATGGCTCGGTGGCGGTGGGGCAGGTGTCGGACGGGATCAACACTCTGCCGGTGCTGTGGACGCTCGGGGGTGGGCTTCATTCTCTTGGGAAAATCCCGGGGTCGTCGGGGCATGCCGCGCGGGCCGCGAGTTTCGACGGGAGCGTGATCGTCGGGCAGAGCGGGCAGCGGGCGTTTCGCTGGACGCAGGACACCGGGATGGTTGACCTCGGCACCTTTGCGGATGACAACCTGGGCTTCGCGAGCGCGTGGGGTGTCAGCGATGACGGCAGCACGGTGGTCGGCACGGCTGCGACGAACTCGGGGTTCGATGTGTTTCGCTGGAAGGTCGGTGTCGGGCTGCAGAACGAGGGGTACTTCGACGGCGGCGGGATCGCGTCGGGTGGCAACGCCTTTGTGGCGACCGACATTCGACCCGGCGGTGGGCTTGTCGGACTGCGCGTGAAGGATGGAGAAGGGGCAACCGACTTGGGCGTGATCTCTGGTCTGTACAACATCACCGCGCCGCACGCCATCACCGCGGACGCTTCACGCGTCGTGGGTGACTGCTACTTCTCGAACACGCCGGACGCGCAGGGCGAAGCGTTTCTCTGGGTGGAAGGAGAGGGCATTCGATCGCTGGGTGATCTGGGCGGCGGGGGAATGGTGAGCCGTGCGAACGATATTTCCGACGACGGCCGAGTGATCGTCGGTTCCGGCACCGATCTGCAGGGTCGCCAGGGGGTCGTCTGGATCGATGGTGGTGTGGCGCTTCGCGCGCACGACTTCCTTCTCGGCCTTGGCATCAGCGGGCTGGAGGGCTGGCGGCTCACGGATGTGTCGGCGGTCAGCCCGGACGGCCTGACGCTAGTGGGAACGGGGATCAATGCCGACGGGATTGCCGAGGGATGGGTGGCCCGGATCCCGTCGCCTTCGAGCGGGGTGGTGCTTGTGATCGGGACTCTCCTTGTGCGTCGTCGGCGTCGCTGACCCCGCGCCGCGACTTTGCATACAGCGGCCTACGATCCGCGTGAGTCTGACCATGCGGGTCGTAGGCCATTTTCCATCTCGATGTGTGCTGCTTGCCGTGCTGCTCGGCGGCGGGGCTGTGGTGCGCGCGGGCGAGCCGGTGTTCCGCGGCATCGGCGATGTGCCCGGCGGAGGCTTCAGCAGCGGGGCGTTCGGGCTGTCGTCGGATGGAGAGGTCGTCGTCGGGACCAGCAGCGCGGATGAGGATGGGCCGGTCGGGGTGATCTGGACGTGGAGCGGTGGCATTCAGTCGATCGGGCGGCTTGTGAATGACGGGCGTGCGACGATCGCGCGGGCGGTGAGCGACGATGGAACGATCATCATCGGCGAGAGCAGCGAGCGGGCGTTTCGATGGACGAAGGAAGATGGAGTGAAGGATCTTGGCACGCTCGCGCCGGAGAACGAAGGGTTCGCGAGCGCGTTCGATCTGTCGCGCGAAGGGGATGTGATCGTCGGGCGCGCGCAGACCAAGGATGGGGCGGATGCCTTTCGCTGGCGACCGGGTCAGGGGATGAAGAGCGACGGCTACAGCGCGGCGACCGCGGTATCGGGCGACGGGCGGTCGCTCGCGGTGCTGCAGGTGACGAGCGGGGCGCAGAATGCGTTCCTTCTGCGCGACGGCGCGGAGCCGGTGGGACTGGGCGATTTGCCGGGTGGGTTGGTGTTCACTCAACCAACGGCGATGGCGACGGACGCGGGCGTGATCGTCGGCTACAGCCGTTCGCGCCGCGGCGTTGGCGGGGCGTCGGGGACGAATGAGGCGTTCATCTGGCGAGAGGAGACGGGGATCGTCGGACTGGGAAACTTCGAAAACAACGGTTTCTCGCAAAGTCAGGCGAACGGCGTGTCGGACGACGCCGGCATCGTGGTTGGTTTCGGCACCCGCGGCTTCTCACAGGATGCCGCGATCTGGATCGATGGCGGACAGATCCAGCGGTTGAAGGTCTTTCTTCTGAATCTGGGCCTCAAGGAAGTCGGCGGATGGACGCTGACGAGCGCGACGGCGATCTCTCCCGATGGCCGGACAATCGTCGGGACGGGCGTCAATCCCGAGGGATTCACCGAAGGGTGGGTGGTGCGCATTCCTGCACCGGGAGCGGGCGGCATGATGATCCTGATGGGGGCGTGGGTCGCGATGCGGCGTCGGCGGGCCGACTGAGCGGTGCTCAGTCCTTGGTGTCGTCGAGTGTGGGCTCTACCGGACGCGGGCGGAGTTCGTCGCGGACCTGATTGAGAACTTCGACCACCTCGAACATGCTGCTGGGGCGGTTGGCGGAGTCGACCTCAACGCACTTCATGATGAGGTTGGCCAGCCGCTCGGGGATCCGCGGGTTGAGTTCGCGGATGGGCACGGGCTTCTCGATGAAGTTGTCGTCAAGGCTGCCAACCAGCGAGTCGCCCTTGGCGAGCGCGGTGGGGATGTACTTCTGGGTGAGGACCCAGTACATGGTCGCGCCGAGGTTGTAGATGTCCGTCTTGGGGGTGATCTCGCGGAGGTGAACCTGCTCGGGGGCGATGAAGTCGGGGGTGCCCTGGATTCGTTCCTTGACGGTGCCGATGGGGCAGGCCTGGCCGAGGTCGATGATCTTCACCTCGCCGCGTTCGTTGACGACGACGTTGTTGGGCTTCATGTCGGCGTGGACGTAGCCACAGCCGTGCATGTGGTCGAGCCCGCGGGCGGTCTGGGTGAAGATTTCGAGGGCCTGCTCGAAGGTGGCGGGCGGGTGGTGTTCGGTGGAGACGCCGTCGACGTACTCCATCACCAGGATGATCTCGTTGACCGAGACGAAGCGGACGCGGTTCTTGATGAGCTTTTCGATGTGGCGGATCAAGGGGTGCTTGACCTTTTGCGACACCTGATACTCGCGTTCGGCCTGGTCGAGGAAGCGCTGATCCTTGGGCCCGTTCATCCGGACCTGCTTGAGCGCCCAGATCTGCTTGGACTTCACATCCTGAACCAGATAAATGATCGAGGCAGCGCCGCGGCCGATCTCGGCCAGGACGTCATAGCCCTCGAGCTTGGTTCCGGGTTTCGCTGGGGTAAAGAACTTCACGGGTGCGTTCGGGGACGTCAGCATCAGAATGAAATACGACGATGCGATGATGAAAACGGGCACGTTGTCGTTTTCTGACCAACGCGTCCAGAACTCCCCGCATCAAGGCCGGGGAACGAATGAGCCGAGGGGCCGCCGAACGGCCGGGTGCAGAGTATCGCGGGGCGGCGCTGAAACTTCAACGAACAACCCCCGACCCTCATTTCATCGGTCGGGTGCGATCACATCCGGACATGCAACTGGTCCGGTTCCATAGGAAGTATTTTGACTGGGTTCCGGGGCCTCAGCGGGCGGCTTGGAGGCGGGCACGGAAGGCGGCCTCGGGGAAGAGGCGGCCGGGGCTGCTCGTCTCGGCGATCTCGCGGTGGAGGACCACCTTCTCGGCCGGGATATCGAGCTGCTTCTGGAGCTGGGCGACCAGATCGACCAGGCGTTCGAGCTGGGCGTCGGAGAACTGGCGGCGTTCGCCGTCGCCGACGAGGCAGATGCCGATGGTGCGGCGGTTGTAGTAATCGCCCTGCGGGCCGCCGGTGTGGGCGCCGGCGAGCTGGTAGTCCCAGCGGTAGCCGACGTGAATCTGGCCATCGGCGGCACCGTTGCCGTTGGAAACGACAAAGTGGTACCCTAGGCCCTTGAGGCCCTTGGCTTCGTGCTGGCCGGCGATGGTTTCCGGGGAGCCGACGGCGGCGCCGGAGTGGTGGATCACGATGCCATCCCAGCGGGCCGAGAGGATCGGTTCGCGGGTCTGGAAGATCACGCCGAGATCGGCGGACTGGCGGTTATTGGTCGCGGGCGACGCTGCGAAGGCGCCGGGCGGTGTGCCGGGGCGATCTTCGAGGACCAGCAGCAGGCCGCCCACCGCGGTCATGGCGCCAAGGAGCGACAGCCACACGGCGTGAGAGCGCCGAAGGGGTGAAGCGTTCGAGGTGTTACGGCGGCGGGATTGGGCCATGGAAAACGAGGGTCCGCGCGGGGTTCGTCGTTCTATCTGTAACTCACGAATCGGACGAGGGCTCGTGCGGACTTGCCAAATGGGGACAACTTTTCGTCAAGTCGAACTCGTGCCGTCGTTGCGGCCAGAGTTTTCGTCTTATCGGCACTCACTGCTGCAGAACTCAGCCCTTTGGGGCGAGCCTTCCGCGGAGATTCGGCGTGCGATCACCGAACTCGTCTTCGACGTATTGCGGCGAGTACTGATTGCGGGAACGGTCGTAACGGTCGTACTGCGAGCGTGAATCCTCCGGCGAAAGCAGGGGCTTGCTGCAGCCGGACGCGACGATCGTGGCCAAACCGAGAACGCCCCACAGGAGGTGGGCCCGGCGGCAGGTGACGCGAGAGGTAGTGATGAAACGTGCCATGTCCGGAAAAGGATACAGCCCCGGCGGGGGGTCCGGGGCTGTGTATCGCATCACAGAGATTCAAGGAGAGGAGGAGAAAGGACTTCTGCGTCTGACGCCCTTTCTACGACCCGTGCCGAGGGCTGGTTCGGTCCCCGGAAATTTTTTTTCTCGCCTCTACTTCAGAACCCGGGTGGAGTCGTGGGAAAGTCCGGAAATGGCGTCGATCAGGGTGGCGTAGACGACGATCACCCCGTCGAGCGGCTGATTCGCCGGGTCGAGCGGCAGGGTGACGGAGTAATGCGTGCCCAGGGGCCCCGAGCGGTAGGCGTCCCGGAGGTCGGCGGGGGCCAGGTCGATCCGGGCGAGGGTCCGGGGCTGGCTGGCGGCGGGATCGTTGGACTGTCCGGCGACGCCGCGTCCGGTTCCCATGGGCTCGGTCGC
>JBGSZV010000155.1:0-7241 GCA_041750235.1 Phycisphaerales bacterium | reverse complement strand
GAGAATCCGCCCCCCCAGCAAGACACCGATCCGCCCGACCAACCCGCGGGCCAGGTCCACGGCGCCATCGTCAACGCCTCGGTCGATGCCGACCTCCAGCTCACCCTCACCGACCTCCTCACCGGCCGCAAGATCATCTCGCCCAACAACAGCCGCCTCTGGGAGCCCGAGGAAGTCTCGCGCAAGCCCGCGCAGCGCCCCACCGTCACCGTCACCAACACCGGCGACGGCTTCGACGTCACCTACCAGTTTCACAACACCACCACCCAGCGCAAGTCGCTCGGCCGCATGATCCTTGGCGGCATCCGCTTCAACCAGACGATCGGGACCCGCGACTTCTTCTACGAGGGCAAGGCGCAGAACATCAGCCACAACAACGCCCCCTACTTCGAGGGCGGCGGCTGCTACCCCGATCAGTATTACTCGCCCGTCGTCATCCTCCAGGATGCCCCGTACACCATGGGCATCTCCGTCAACTACGACCTCCTCAAGTACAAGCACCGCGTCTTCCTGCGCATGGAAAGCCCCGGCGGCCAGTACCGCCAGGGCGGACCCAACTGGTCCCTCCGCGCCGCTCTCAACCCCGAGGACAAGTACGCCGAGGAGGGCGAACTCCTCCCGGGCGAGCAGCGCACCTACTCCATGTCCGTCCGCATCCTGAAGGACAAGCCCGACGAGTGGATCCGCACCCTCGCCCCCTACCGCACCTTCTACCGCAACACCTACGGCCCCGTCCGCTACTCCCGCGATGAGCGCCCCGTGAAGTGCATCACCACCACCAGCGCCACCGCGCTCTCCGCTGAGAACCCCTACGGCTTCGTCTCGCCCTACGGCGGCGTGAACGCCTCGGCTCTCCGCGTCGATCGCTTCGGCTGGGGCCCCTTCGTCGAGGAATGGAACAGCGAGATCGATCAGGGCTGGAAGCGCTTCATGGTCTGGACGCCCAGCGGCCTCTACCGCAACAACGTCCACAACAACTACCCCTTCCAGTTCACCAGCCAGTGGCGCCAGTTGCAGCCCGTCATGGCGAGCCTCAACCAGCTCAAAACCTTCGCCAACAACCCCGACACTGAACTCGGCCTCTGGTGGGGACGCTGCGGCCAGGTGATGCGCCAGTGGGACACCCCGTCCTTCGAGTGGTTCGACCCCGCCAAGTCCGCGCACGTCGCCGAAGCGATGGAGGAACTCTCGCTCCCCAAGCAGATCAACGCCGACGCCATCGGCCTCGACACCTTCTGCGTGATCCCCGCCTGGAAGGCCGTCCCCTGGCTCGAGCGCATGCAGAGCGCCGTCCCGACCGCCCGCTTCATCATCGAGCCGCGCACCTGCGACATCCTCCACGCCCGCACCGCGATGTTCGTCCTCGGCACACGCTGCAACGCCGAAGACCACTGGACCTACAAGTTCCCCCACTACCTCGCCGACTTCCTGAACCCCGGCCACGAAACTTGGGCCTACATCGACGCCGCGCACATCCGCGAAGACCTCGGCCGCGAGCCGACCAACGACGAAATCAAGCAGGTGATGCGCAACTTCGCCTCACTCGGCTACGTCCCCCTGCAGGACCACCTCTTCAGCATCGAGCCGACCCTTGTCGCCGCCGACTCCTGGCTCGACACCGTCCCCGCCGATCTCCAGATTCCCGCCCCCCAGTAACTCCGGGGCCTTGAGTAAGAACAAGCACGCAACCGCCGGCATCGCCCGGCGGTTGTCGTTTTCCCGGTACGCTTGATTGCATGAAGTTCACCACCAGCGCGCTCCTCGCACTCGTTCTCTCGCTCACCGCCTGCTCCTCAACACCCTCCAACCGTTCCCGCGCCATGGAAGGCGAGACCTCCGCCGGCGCCGCCCTCGTCCGACCCCAGGTTGAAAGCTCGGCGCGCAAGCAGATCGACCGCGACCTCACCAACGCCCTCATCGAATACAACCGCCGTCCCGACAGCGAAGACACCGCCATCTGGTACATCCGCCGCCTCGGCTACGCCGGCCGCTACAACGAAGCCATCGACATCGCCACCAAAGCAATCGCGCAGCACCCAGAGAGCTTCCGCCTTCTCCGCCACCGCGGCCACCGCTACATCACACTCCGCCAGTTCGACAGCGCCATCGCCGACCTCACCAGCGCCGCCGACCTCTTCGCCGGCAGCATCGACCGCATCGAGCCCGACGGCCAACCCAACCCTGCCGGCATCGCCCGCAGCACCGACTGGTTCAACATCGCCTACCACCTCGGTATCGCGCACTACATGAAGGGCGAGTACCAGCTCGCCGACGACTGGTTCGCCCGCTCCCTCGACACCCCGCTCGTCAACGACGACCTCGGCGTCGCCGCCACCTACTGGCGCATCAACTGCCACGTGCGCGGAGCTTCAGGCGGCCCCAGCGCCATCTCCACCCTCACGCTCAAGGTCACCCCCTACCTCACCATCGTCGAGAACTTCGCCTACCGCGACCTCTGCCTGCTCCACCAGGGAACCGTGTCCCTCGAACAGGTCCGCGAGCCCGTCAAAAAGAACCCCGCCGAACTCGCCTCGCGGTACTACGGCATCGCCATCTGGCTCGAATCAATGAACCGCGCCAGCGAAGCGGAAGAAGCCAAGCGCGAAATCGTCGCCGACCCCAACTGGCCCGCCTTCGGCCACATCGCCGCCGAAGTCGATCTCAACAGAACCAACTGACGCCTGACCTTTCGTTCGCTTTGGACTGAAAGGTCAGAGTTCCCCGACCGTGTGCTGCTCATCCCACGCGCCCTCTCACACCCTCCTATTTTCGCTTTTCGTTTTTCGCTTTTCGCTTTCTCACCCCACCAACCCCACCGCCCGCCCCACCATCTCCACCTTCTCCCACACCGAGTACCGCGGCGGCTCCGCCCCGTTGTGATGCAGCAGCATCACCGTCACATCATCATCCGCACGCGCCCCGCCTCTGTAGGCCTCGACGCGCGCCAAGAGATCACCGACAAGCCGCTCCGGCTTGGAAGCATCCAGCCCGCGCACCATCTCCAACAATCCTGCCTCCCCCAGCATCCGCCCATCCGCCGCCCGCGCCTCGACCAATGAGTCCGTGTACATCACCACCAGATCCCCGCGCGAGAGCGACACCCCGAACTGCGCATACGCCGTCGGCTCGATGATCCCCATCGGCAGGTTCCCCACCGACTCGCCCCCCACCACCTCATCCAGCACCGCCCACTCCCCGCGCTCCGCCCGATACCACAGCGCCCGCGGATGCCCCGCGTTGCACACCACCAGTTGATCCGTCGGCGCGAAGTACGTCACCAGGAGCGCCGTCGCAAACCGCCCGTCCGCCGTCTCGTCCCGCACCATTTCCTCATTCAGCACCCGCACGAACGCCGTCTGGTCCAGCGCATTGATGTGCTTCCGCATCAGATCGCGCAACCGCCGTGCGAACCCCGCCACCTCATCCCCGTGCCCCGCCACATCCGCCACCACGAACCGCGCGATCTTCCCCGCCGAACACATCGACACGTAGTGAATATCCCCGCCGCGCTCGCTCCCCGCGTACGGCACGCTCACCACCCAGCAATCCATCCCCGGTGTACTGACTGCACTCTCAATCGCCCGGTTCCCGCCCCACACCTCCATGCACCGCATCGCATGCCCGCCACCCATCCCCGCACCCACCGCGCAAGCCTGTTCCATCCCCCTCCGATGCCCCGAGCGTGTCTTTGGTTTCCCCCATAGCCCATTGCCCACTGCCTGATGCCTGATGCCTGATGCCTAGTGCCTGATGCCTCCTCCCCCATACTCTTCCCCCATGCAACTCCCCGCCACCCCCGAACTCCTCGCCGTCGCCCGCGGCAGCGCCCCCGCCGATCTCCTCCTCACCAACGCCCGCATCGTCAACGTCTTCACCGCCGAAATCGAGAGCACCACCACCAACGTCGCCATCGCGCAGGGCCGCTTCGCCGGCTTCGGCGACAATCGCGACGCAACGCAGACCATTGACCTCAAAGGCGCCTGCCTCGCCCCCGGCTTCATCGATGCGCACATGCACATCGAGAGCACCATGCTCCCGCCCAGCGAGTTCGTCCGCCTCGCACTCCCCCACGCCACCACCGGCGTCGTCGCCGACCCCCACGAAATCGCCAACGTCCTCGGGATCGACGGCATCCGCTGGATGATGGACAACGCCGAAGGCCTCCCCATCAACCTCATGTGGGCCGCCAGCAGTTGCGTCCCCTCCTGCCACCTCGAAACCTCCGGCGCCACGCTCACCGCCCGCGATCTCGCCCCCCTCTTCGACGACCCCCGCATCGTCGCCCTCGCCGAAATGATGAACTTCCCCGGCGCCTTCCTCGCCGACCCTGACGTCCTCGCCAAGATCAATCTCGGCCTTCGCCGCCACATCGTCGACGGCCACTCTCCCGGCCTTCGCGGCAACAACCTCAACGCCTACCTCGCCGCCGGCATCACAAGCGACCACGAGTGCACCACCGCCGACGAGGCCCGCGAAAAGCTCGCCAAGGGCATGCAGATCTACATCCGCGAAGGCTCCGCCGCGCGCAACCTGGAAGCCCTTCTTCCCCTCATCAACGAACGCAACTTCCGCCGCTTCTCCTTCTGCACCGACGACCGCCACCCCGGCGACCTCCACCACGAAGGCCACATCGACCACGTCGTCCGCAAAGCCATCTCACTCGGCCTCGACCCCGCCCTCGCGATCTCGATCGGATCCTTCAACACCGCGCAGCACTACAAGCAGCCGAACCTCGGCGCCATCGCCCCCGGCTACCAGGCCGACTGCTTCACCTTCGACAACCCCAAAGACCTCCGCGCCGCCAGCGTCTTCTTCAAAGGTCAACTCGTCGCGCAGGATGCCAACTACCTCACCCCCAAAAAACCACTCACCCCCCCGCCCCCATCACCCCTCCGCCTCCCCCTCGACCTCTCCGATTCCTCCTTCCGCATTGCATCGTCTGGCGCACCGCGCACAGCGCACCGCGCAGTGCGCGTGATCGGCATGGACCCCCACCAGCTCGTCACCACCGAGCTCCACCGCAATCTGACCATCGACGCGACCGGCGCGATCCAGCCCGACCTCGCCAACGACATCCTCAAGCTCGTCGTCATCGAACGACACAAAGGCACCGGCAACATCGGCCGCGGCTTCATCCACGGCTTCGCCCTCCAGCGCGGCGCGATCGCCTCAACCGTCGGTCACGATGCCCACAATCTCGCTATCGTCGGCACCAACGATCGCGACATGCTCGTCGCCGCGCAAGCCCTCCAGCGCGCCGGCGGCGGCCAGTGTGTCGTCAACGACGCGAAAGTCATCGAACTCCTCCCCCTCCCCATCGCCGGACTCATGTCCGACCAGCCCGCCGAGCACGTCATCGCCCAGCAGGCCCGCCTCCTCTACGCCGCCCACGAAACCCTCGGCTGCCCCCACCACGACCCCTTCATGCCCCTCAGCTTCATGCCCCTCCCCGTCATCCCCAAACTCAAGCTCAGCGACAAAGGCCTCGTGGACGTCGAACTCTTCGACTTCGTCCCCCTCGAACTCTGAGAGTGCGCCGAGCGCTCCCCCTCACCATTGCCCACTAGTGCCTGATGCCTAGTGCCTAGTGCCTAGTGCCTAGTGCCTACCTCCCCCTCCGCGCCTCCCCCAGCACCCCCTCAATAAACCCACCCTTCCCTTGTGTGTACGCCTCGCGCCGATCCGCGAACTTCGCCGCCAGATCAATCTTCAGCCGCGCATAGGAATCACGCACTAGCTCATCCCGCTGCAGCACACGGCAAAACAAAAGCGTCGGCTCCCAGAACCCGCCGCCCAGCTCGCACGCGTGCACGTGGTGCGTCACCGGCTCGCCCAGCGTGAAGAACTGCCGACCCGGCAAACCCCACTCGCCCTTGTGCCGGTACCCGCACGCCGTCATCGGCTCCACGATGCGCTCCCAGTCCTCGTACCGCGGCAGCCCGATCATGATGTCGATGAGCGGCTTGGCGATCAGCCCCGGAACCGCCGTGCTGCCGATGTGCACGATCTCGACGCGCACGCCCTCAACCTCGCCCAGCGCCACATGCAGCCGCCCCCGCTCGCGCAGAAACGCCCGCGGCCAGCCATCGCTGTACTCCGCCAGCACCACCTTCCCCGTTGGAACGCCCAGCGTCATAACCAGAGCATCACAATCATTGCGCTCGATGACAAACGCTTTGCAAACAACTCACACCAACCGCCCCGCCCCGAATCGCTCCCGCATCCGCTCCGCCCGGTAGTCAAAGATCTGCTCCAAGTCCGGACGCACCAGCCACTTGTGCACCACTCCCCGCCCCGGCAACCGCGGCAGTTCGTACTCCACCACATCCGTGCACAGCGTCCCGCCATCCACATCCTCGAACGTGTGCAGATGCCTCCACAACCGGTACGGCCCCTTCACCTGCCGATCCACGAACCGCACCGACGGCTCCCAAACCTCAATCTCCGTCCGCCACCCCACCGGCACACCCCGGATCCGAAGCCGATAGTCGATCAGCGCCCCCGCCCGCATCTGGATCGCAGGGGTCAACACCTTGAAATGCAGCAGCGGCGGCGTCAGGAACTCCAGGTTCGCCGCATCCGCAAAGAACGGGAACACCATCTCCCGCGCAGCAGGAACCCACTGCCGTCGTTCCAACCGTTGCACGCCATTCGAAACCGCTGAATCTCCCATGGTCAGCGGGTTTTCGCCCGCTGATCACCCCCGGATGCACGGTGGACAACCTGTCGCTACAACGCCCCCGACGCGCAACTCTTGCCTGACGTGGCCCTCCTCAGCCCGTAGACTCGCGACCCGTTCAGCCCGAGCACTCGGGCGGACGATAGCGCTAGGCTCGACCCCCGCCGGACAGCGTCAACCCCGGCGAGGGCGGTTGTGTTTCTCGAACAAGGAGTTTCATCAGTCATGGCAGACCCCAACACCAACACCCAGATGACCGTCATCGGCCCCGATACCCAGATCAAGGGCGAGATGACCTTCAACTCCACCGCCAAGCTCATGGGCATGTTCGAGGGCAAGATCACCGCCAAGGGTGAACTCCAGGTCGCCGAAGGCGCCACCTGCAAGGCCAGCGTCGACGCCGGCAAGGTCATGGTCGACGGCGTCGTCGAAGGCAACGTCACCGCCACCGAGCGCGTCCAGCTCAACGCCAAGAGCCGCATGAAGGGCGACCTCGTCGCCCTCCGCCTCGTCGTCGCCGAAGGCGCTGCCTTCACCGGCCACGTCTCCGTCGGCCCCGACG
>JBGSZV010000154.1:0-22007 GCA_041750235.1 Phycisphaerales bacterium | reverse complement strand
GCGCAGCGTGGCGATGGCCGCGGCGGAGGCTCCGCCCGAGACCGGCGCTCCGGTCAAACCCAGCATCGGCGGCGTGGTGTTCAAACTGACACGGCCGGAGCGGGCGCTTTTGACTGTGCGGGCGATCTCCAAGGACGCTCTGACGGCGGACAACGCGGCGCAACTGGTGCTGCCGCCGGCCAAGCGGCTGAGCGTGGCGCTGGTCGGTGGCACGAATGCGCTCCTGAAGGAAGCGATCTCGGGACTGCCGTTGTCGAAGTTCGATGTGATCACGCCGCAGCAATACGAGGCATTGGTTGCCGCGGGGCGTGCGGGTGAGTACGACGTGTTCGTGCTTGATGGCTGGGCCCCCACTGCGGCCAAGGAGGGCGCTGCGCCGACGCTCGCGCCGGGGCGGTACCTCGTGTTCAACGCCATCCCGCCGATTCTCGGCCTTGCGAAGAAGAGTACGACATCGGGAGATTCCGCGCAGGTGATCCTGACGTGGGAACGCGATCATCCGGCCCTTCGGCTGTCGGGGCTTGATGCGCTGGTGATCGACAAGTCGGCGCCGTCGCTGCTGATTCCAGAAGGAACCCGGGTGCTCGCGACGAGTTCGGCGGGTCCGGCGATCGTTGAGGTCGGCACGCCGGACGTGCGCGCGATCGTGGTGTCGTTTGAGCCGATGCAGAGCACGTGGCCGTTGCAGATGGGGTATCCCCTGTTCATCGGCGCTTCGATCCGGGCCTTGGCGGAGGATGCATCGGATGTGGCTGGCGGCAGCCAGATGCCCGGCGGAACATTGTCGACGCGCGTGCCGCCGGGGGTGCAGGAGGTCGAGCTCATCAACCCGGACAAGTCGCGGATGACGCTGCGGCCGAGCTCGGACGGACGCGTGAGCTTCGGCCCGGCGCGGCGATGCGGGCTGTACACCCTGACATGGGCGGGAAAGCCCGGCGCGCAGGACGCCGAACTGCCGGGCGGTCGCGTCGCGCGGGTGATCGCGGTCAACATGAACGACCCGAAGGAGTCGCGGATCGAAGCGCTGCAGAGCATTTCGCTGGGAGCGGGACAGATTCAATCCTCCACGACCGGCGCGATGGCAAAGGTCGCGGGCGTGAAGCGGCTGTGGCCCTGGCTGCTGGCGGCGAGCGTCGCGATCCTGCTCTTTGAATGGTTCATCTATCATCGCCGCGTGCAGATCTAGGAAACCTTCGCTTGCGTGATCCGAACAATGAGAAGAGCACTTCGGAGACACGCATCGTGAGGCGATCGCTCGGGGGCAATCTGTGGCAGTGGGTCGCGACGATGGTGGCGATCGTCAGCATCTGCACCACGGCGCCCGCGCAAGTTGCCACCGCCGCTGAAATCGATCCGGATCCGAGCCTCTACGCGAGCCTTGGGTTCGGCGAAGCGCTCATCGCCGATCGGTGGAACCTGGTTCGCGCCACGGTTCAGCCCGGGCTCAAGCCCGTGTCCGGTACTGTGCAGGTGTCGATGGGGATCGGCACGACAACGCTTTCCAGCTCGGCCGCGCCCTTTGTGTCGGTGCCGGGAGTCGCGACGCGGGTGGATCAGGTGATCGCGCTGCCGCGTGAGACGTGGTACTTCATGGATTCGGCGTGGGTGCGGGTCTCGCTGGTCGGGGATGACGGGCGGGTGATCCGCCGGCTGGTGTTTGACGAGACGGGCTCGACCACCTCGCTTCGGTTCCCGACCACCTACAACGCCGGGGCGCATCTCGTGGGAATCGTCGGGCGGTTGTCGCTCGAAGCCGCGGCCCGCAAGTGGACCGATTCGTCGATGAGCGGCGGCAACCCGGAGATCGCCGCGGGCATGTTCGAGCTGTGGTCCAATGTCGTCGCGGTGTCGATGGAAGCGGATTCGCTGCCGACGCACCCGGGCGCGTACGAAGCGCTCAGCGCGGTGGTGATCGCGTCGTCGCAACTGGACCGTGTCGGCGACAAGGCGCTTGAATCTCTCATGCAATGGGTGCGGAGCGGCGGCCGGCTGATCGTCGTGGGACAGACGATGGGGCGGGATCTGTCTCGCTGGTCGATGGCGGATGTGTTCCGGGTGCTGCCGGCTCCGGAGGACGGTTCACGCGTTGAGATGACGCCCGCGGGGGCTGCTCTGGGGTGGCGAAAGGTCCAGGCCCCGGTCACGTTGCTGGCGCCGCTGCAGGGTCCACCGGACATGCTTGAGGTCACGCAAGGACCGATGGGGCTGGGAAGCGTGACCTATGTGGTGACCGAGCCAGAGCGTGAACGCCGCTACAAGGTGAATGATGTCTGGCGGTCGATCCTGGCGGCATCATTCACAAGGCCGGTGGCGCAGAGCGAGTATTCGTACTCCGCAGCGCACGATGACGGGGACTCGCTGCCGTACGTGCTCGACGCGATGGTGGAGTCGCTGCCCTCTCCGGGCCAGTGGCCGATGATCCTGATCGTCGGCTTCACGGTGCTGGTCGGACTGTTGCTGGGGCCGGTGGACTGGTGGTGGCTGAAGAGGCGGCGATTGAGCCACTGGGCGTGGGCGACGGCGATCGGGTGGATCGGCGTCTCGGCGGTCGGGGCCTTCTTGTGGCCCAATGTGATCCGGGCGGGCCGGTCGGAGCTTCGCCGCACCGTCGTGGTTGACAGTGTCAGCGGGCGCGATGGCGGCGTTGAGACGGCATGGCAGACCGGGATCACCTGCATGCTGACATCGCAAACGGGCGTTCGACAGTTTGAGGGCCTTCCCGATCGGGCGATGTGGCGACGCGTGCGGGCGTACGAGAGCGAGATGCAGCGGCCTTCGACGATCTTCACGAACCAGACGGTCGGCGCCATTCCCGGCCCCATCAACATGGACATCTGGACGCTGAACTGCTTCCGCGACGATGCGCCGATCACGCGGGCGCCGTGGGCGCGGATCGTCAAGGTCGCGGGCGGCTACGAAGTGGTGGTCTCGGACGCGCCGGCGGGCATTTCGGATCAGGCGATGCTGAGCACCTCGACCGGCGAGTTCGAGATGCTCTTTGAGCCTGTGCGCGACGGTGTCATGCGCGGGCTCGTGATCGATCGTCCGGAAGCAACGACTCCGGCTGGTGACGTCGAGTTGACGGATGAAATAGTGGAGTTCGATTCCGAGATGGCCGTGGTGTCTGAGCGAGAAATCGTGAGCTGGGCCGGTCTCTCGCTGTCGGGTGTTGCTGATCGCGGGAAGTCGATGGAGGATCTGCTGACGACCGGGCGGTGGGCAATGGTCACGCTGCACATGGAGAGCCCGGCGAGCGAGTTGACCGTCAGCGAGACCGTGACAACGGTGCAGCACACGACCTATCGCATCCTGGCGCCGATCGTGGCTCAGCAAGACTCCGGAGGGCCGCGTTCGTGATCAGTTTGAAGCATGTCAACGTGTTGTACGGCCAGCTCAAGGCGTTGGATGACCTGACGCTGGACCTGCCGGCCGGGGAAGTGTTTGGATTCATCGGTCCCAACGGCGCCGGCAAGAGCACGACGATGAAGGTGCTGGCGTGCCTGCTGCGGCCAACGAGCGGCGAGGCACACGTTGACGGACGATCGGTGACGAAGGATCCGGACAGCATCCGGCGGATCATCGGGTACATGCCGGACTTCCTGGGCGTCTACGACGACCTGACGGTGGATGAGTACCTGCAGTTCTTCGCCTCGGCGTTCGAGGTGCCCAGGGGCAAACGGCGGGCGCTGATCGACGGCGTGCTGGAACTGACGGACCTGACCGAGAAGCGGCACGCGATGGTGGACTCGCTGTCACGCGGCATGCAGCAGCGGCTGGGGGTGGCGCGGGTGCTGGTGCACGATCCAAAGGTGCTGCTGCTGGATGAGCCCGCGAGCGGGCTGGACCCGCGGGCGCGGATCGAGATGCGGGCGCTCCTGGGCGAACTCCGGCAGATGGGCAAGACGATCATCGTCAGCTCGCACATCCTGTCGGAACTCGGCGAGATGTGCACCAGCATCGGCATCATCGAACGCGGCAAGCTGCTCTACGCGGGCAGCTTGAAGGACGCCTTTGCCCGCGCGACGCACGGCAGCGCGGAGCGGATCGCGATCCGGGTTGAACCGCACGAGCGGGGGCATCAGAGTGCGGCGGAACTGCTCGGTCGCCATCCACGCGTGGCGATGGCCAAAGTGGAGGACACGGCAGCGCCGGAGATCGTGGTGGAGCTGCACCCCCGGGGTGAGGGAACCGAGCCGGGCCATCACTTCCTGATCGAGGCCTTGGTCGCCGAGGGCTGGCGGATCTCCGCGATCGCCCCCAAGGAGCACAAGCTGGAAGACGTCTTCCTGCGGCTCACGCAGGGGAACGTGCAATGAAAGTGGCGGCACGCATCAATGAGATGCATCTGGGGCGGTGGCTGCCCTGGAGGCTGCTGCTCGGGCCGATTTTCCTGAAGGAAGTGACGGTGTCGGGTCGGCGCAAGGGCGTGTACGCGTTGCGGTGCGGGTACACGATGGTGCTGGCGGCGGCCACCGCGCTGGCGTTCATTATCGCGCTGGAGGAGTTCGGCTGGCACAGCGGCGCCGCGGCTCGAATGGAGCGGCTGCAGGAGATCGCGCCGCTCTTCGGTGAGGTCTTCGGCTGGATGCAGATCATCCTGCTGACGCTGGTGGGAACGGTGCTGACGGCGGCGGCCTTCAGCGAGGAGCGAACGAACCGGACGCTGCACTCGCTGATGACGACGCCGCTCACGAGCGCGCAGATCGTTTTCGGCAAGCTGAGCAGCCGCCTGCTGCAGATCGTGATCCTGGCGATGATCCCGATGCCGGTGCTGCTGGGCCTGCGGGTGTACGGCGGCCTGGAAGCCGAGCGGATTCTCGCGGGGACGATGCTGGCGATCACATCGGCGGGGTTCTCGGCTTCGATCAGCCTGCTGCTGTCGATCTTCAACAAGCGGGCGTGGTCGGTGATCGTGCTGTCGTGCGTGGCGGTCTTTGCGGTTCAGATTGCTCCGATCATTCTTTTCTTTGCGGCCGAGGTGGGAACGGGGTACCCGTCACTGGATATCGCGCTGCGTATCGCCACGGTGCTGCTGAGCCCGTTTGCGGCGTTCTTTGATGAGCTTCGCACGATGGCCGCGCCGCCGGGGCTGTGGTGGTTCGATCCATCGCTCATCTGGGTCGCCACGTGCGCCACGCTCTCGTTGATGACGGTGGGCGTCTGCCTTGTGGCCGCGGCGGTGCTCCGGCCGGTCGCGCTGAGCGAGAAGTCGCGGATCTTGATTGAGGATGATGCGCCGGACACGGCGCCGACCG
Source organism: Phycisphaerales bacterium (assembly GCA_041750235.1). Classification (GTDB taxonomy): domain Bacteria; phylum Planctomycetota; class Phycisphaerae; order Phycisphaerales; family UBA1924; genus JBGSZV01. Next base: position 16,752 of record JBGSZV010000154.1, on the reverse strand, counting down.
AAGCAGCGACGGGAAAGGCGCAGAAGCGACGCTCCTCGCCGGGCAAGAAACTCAAGCGGAGGCTGGCGGTCTCGCGTGCCGGCATCGTGATTGTGCTCCTCCTGCTGGGAGGCGGATTCGCACTGGTGATCGGCGGCCTGGCTGAGCAGACCATCGGTTTCTACATCGGCGCGGCCATGCCGATCGCGGGGTTCCTGATCGATCTGGTCGTCCCCCACCGCAGAGCGCAGCATTCACGAGAAGTGGGCGACCGCCCGGTCTTCTGGCGCGAGCTGCGGGCGAGCTTTGTCGGGTCACGGGGCGGCGTGATCATCCTCGGGGTCTTTGTCGCCGGAATCCTGTTCATGGCGTACCGCGGCGCGCCGGTCGACATGCCGGAACTGCACATGGCGATCCTGGGAGGATTCCTGGGGGTGCAGTTGCTCGCGTCGGCAACGATGACCACCGGGCGCATCTCGAGCGAGCGGGATGCGCGGACGTGGGACACGCTGCTTTGCACACCCCTGTCGGCGCACCGCATTGTGTGGGAGAAGCTGCGGGCCGGGTTCGTGCAACTGCTCCCGATCCCGGCGGTGATGCTGACGCACATGATCGTGTACATGGTGCTGGGCGTGCTGCCATTGGCGACCGTCGTGTGCGTGACTTCGCTCACGCTTGCTTCCACCGCCATGCTGTGCTCAACGGGTCTGCTGCTGGGCATGTGGCGCGCCAAGACGGTCGGCGTCGCGGTGATGAACATGGGTTTTGCGTTCTGCCTGTGGATCGGGCTGCCGTTCGGCTCGTTGATTCTGGCGCAGCTCTGGCAAACCGGACCGGCGGACGACGAGCGGCTGGCGTCGCTGATGCTCTTCTTCAACCCGGTCTATCTCTCGATCACCTCAATCGACGGCGCCCTGTCGGATCGGTACTACCGGCAGCCGTACGCCCTTGGGATGTATGACATGGGCGAACTCGCCTTCGTGATCATGGTGCTCGCTTCCGCGGCGGTCCTGACCCTGATCGGGCTTGGAGCGGCGGCTCTGAGCGTGGTGATCCTGCGGAAACGGTCGATGCGGGCGGTCTAGGCGGCTCCCTACAATGGCGGCATGACGATCCGCGTGAACGGCAGCCCCGAAACGCTGCCCGACAACCTGAGCGTGGCCGCCCTGCTGGAAGCCAAGAACCTCCACCGGCAGGCGTGTGCCGTCGAAGTGAACCGGACGCTGGTCCCGAAGCGGAACCATGCCTCGCACACGCTGGCCGAGGGCGACGAGGTCGAGATCGTCACTCTCGTCGGCGGCGGCTGACCCCGGCGGATCCCTCGCCTATCCTCTTTTCCCATGCTCACGACCACCGAACCCGGCGTCTCCCCCTTCCGTCTCGGCAGCCGCAGCTTCACGAGCCGCCTGATCGTCGGCACCGGCAAGTACCGCGACATGGAGACGATGGCGCGGTGCCTGGACGCCAGCGGCGCGGAGGCGATCACGGTGGCGGTGCGGCGGGAACGCCTCTTCAACGAGAAGGGGCAGTCGCTGCTGGAGTTCATCGAGACTGGTCGCTACACGATCCTGCCGAACACCGCGGGCTGCTTCAACGCCGAGGACGCGATCCGCGTCTCACGGCTTGGGCGCGAGATCCTTGAACAACTCAACAACCCGGGGGCCTCCTGGGTGAAGCTTGAAGTATTGGGCGACAAGAAGACGCTGCTGCCGGATCCGGTGGGGACGCTGGAGGCGTGCCGCGAACTGGTGAAGGACGGCTTCGAGGTGCTGTGCTACACGAGCGACGACCCGATCATGGCGGTGCGGCTGAAGGAAGCGGGGGCGACGAGCGTGATGCCCGCGGGCTCGCCGATCGGCTCGGGGCAGGGCGTCCTCAACCGCAACAACATCGTGACGATCCTTGAACTGCTCAAGCAGGGGGATGCGGACTACCCGGTGATCGTCGATGCCGGCGTCGGCTGCGCGAGCGACGTGGCGACGGCCATGGAACTGGGTGCCGATGGCGTGCTGCTCAACACCGGCATCGCGCACGCGAAGGATGCGCTCATGATGGCGCACGCCATGCGGCACGCGTGCCTGGGCGGGCGGCAGTCGTATCTGTCGGGGCGGATCCCCAAGAAGCTGTATGCGAGCGCTTCGTCGCCCTGGGAGGGCGTGATCAGCTATATCCCGGGGGAGTAACGCTCACTGAGCCGTCATCGCGCCTTCGATCCACGCGCGATGCATCGTGACATCCACACCGACACCCTTGGATCCCCAGCGCGAGATCTCAGAACCCTGCACGTTGGTGGCGATGCCGACCAGTTGGAGCGTGCCTCCGGAGAGGATGAAGACGCCGGCGCCGGAGTCACCGTGGGCGAACTGGGCCTCGTTGACGAGCCGGCGTCCCTTGTCGAACTTGATCTCAAAGAAGCCGCCGACGACTTTGGCGAGCTTGTTCCGGCCCCACCGCTCCTCGCGGGTGGTGGACCACGTGATGCCGTCCGCCTGCTCGGTCGCGGCGACCCGTCCCATGCCGCCGATGTAGACGTTGTTGCCCTTCCTCGCGCGGCTGGCGATGGTGTGCCAGCCGGGGAGCTGGCCTTTCACTCGAATGACGGCCAGATCGGCGGACGGGTGAAGGGTGACAGCGGTACTTGGATAGTTCTTGCCGTCGATGAGAAAGCCGTCGCCGGGCGAACCGCCGAGGTGGCGGGCGGAGAGGATGTGGTTGGGTCCGATGGCGACGGCAGTTGCGCCGCGCCACCAGCCGACGCCATTGGCGGCGGGGTCGGGCATGCGTTCGCCGCGAACGATCAGCGCGGAGGTGGGCGTCGTAGTCGCGAACGACAGGCCGGCAAGGGCGATGGCGGTGCTCAGAACAACTCGACGCATCCGGGGTCTCCTCTCCAGCACCATGGTACGCGGCGGGAGGGGGGAGGGTTTCTCATCGACCGAGATGAGGCGTCTCAGGCGGGCCTGACGCCCCTGTAGAGCATCTGGACGCGTTCGGCCTGCTGCTTTCTAACGCTGTCGAGCACCGGTCGGGGGATGCGCCAGCGGGCCTGCTCTTCTGTGACGTTGGAGCAATGCTCCTGCATGCACTGGTAAATGAGCTTGAAGGCGTCGCGCGGCTGGTGCATCTGGTCCAAGGCGTCCACAACGTCCTGACGGGTGACGTCGTCATCGAAAAGGTCGATGAGGGTGGCGGCCTTGGCGGCGGGCGCCTGGCAGGCGCGCATGCGGGCGTTGCAGAGGTCGTAGAGCATCGCGCCGGTCCAGGACAGCCGTTCGATCATGTTCTGCTTGTCGAGGCGGGCTTCCTGAAAGAACGAAGAACTCTCGCGGAACAGTTCGTGGCGCAGTTCGATGGGCAAAAGCAGCTTGATGCCGACGTTCTCCTGCTGCAGGAACTTGTTGTGCAGGAGCGGCCACACGACGGCACGCATCCGGTCCGGATCACCGCCGACAAGGGTGGGCTCGTCCACTCGATCAACGACAACAATCAGGCCGGTGTAGCCGAAGAGCGCGAGCACGCGCTTGAGTCGGCCGAGCATGGCGTACCGGGACTCCTCGTTGTCGCCGGAGGGCAGGACATTCGAGGCGCGATCGTCGGCGGAGATACGGCCCAGGGCGTAGGCAACATCGTCGGCCGAGCGCGGAAGCGTGCGCGTGGAGCGGGTCACTCTCTTGCCCAGGCGTCCCAGGCGCCAGCGGTCCCACAGCAGCCGCTTGATCAGCACGAAGCCCCACAGCGTCATCGCGACGCCGAACGCCCACATCCACGTCTTGGTGCCGATGTATTCGCGGCTCATCTGTGTCGAGAGGTACGCGACGAGGGCGGGGAGCAGCCAGCCAAGAACAACCAGGGCGTCCCACGCGAGGCCGCCCCGATTGCGCGGCGGCTTGATGCGCTGGCGCATGAAGCGGGTGCGCGAAGCGCCGGATTCGCCTCGGTCGTAGACCGCCTGCAGGAGGGCCAGATCCTGGCGGAGCACGGGGTCGGCTCGGCGCATGGTGCGGACGGGGTTCTCGCCGAGATCGAGCGTGTCGGCCTGCTGCTGGCTGAGGAGGCGATCGACGATCTGTGCCGTACCGAGATGCAGCACGGCGTCCATGTGGTCCACCAGCCGCACCTGCTTGAGGGCCTTGAGCACGTCGCGGTCTTCATCGTCGGTCGAGAGGCCGCTGGCGGCGGCGAACCGGTCGAGGAAGGGGTTCAGGTCGTCGTAGGCGAGCAGGAGGAGGCGTTTGTCGGGCGTCAGCGCGTTGAAGGCCTTGACGCGGTCGGCGAGTTGGAGGCGGATGGCGGTCTTTCCGCTGCCCTTTTCGCCGAAGACGATCGCAGTCGAGGGGCGGTTGAAGTCGCCCACGATCTTTTCGAAGTCTGGGTGGGAGGTCGGGCCGTGGCCCAGACGACCGAAGACGGGGTCGTGGCGCGCTTCCTCGGCCCGGAAGGGGTTTTCGTTGAGGCCCCAGTGTTCGAGGAAAGACGACAGGTTCATGGTCGGACGCGGACTCCTTGCGAGGAACCCATCCTAACCGATCCCGCTCGGGACTCCCCCGGGGGGATCAGTTGGCGACGGGAATACCGCGGGCGGCACGCTCGGCGGCGAGCGTTCGCGTGGCGCTCCAGCCGAGCAGGCGATGGGCCTTGGAACAGTCGTGGAGCGACCCGCGTGCGACGGCCTCAGCCGCACCCGGAACGCCCTTGTAGAAACGGTTGACGATGGAGGCGACGCTCTCAGCGGGCCTCGGGTCCGGCGCGGCGGTCCAACAGACCTCGTGACCCTCGGTGGCGGCCCGGGTCGCGGCGAAGGCGGCTTCCGCCGCGTCGTCAACGTGCACGTACCCGAAGGCCTCGGCACCCCCCCACTGCAAGTCGGCGAGGCTGGATCGAACGATGGTCGCTTCGAACTCCTTGGGCCCCAGGATGTAGGGCAGGCGGAGACTGATTGCCGTCGTGATGCCGCCGCGGAAATCGACGGGGTTGGCGAGCTGGGTGAGCATGCGCTCGGTGAGCAGCTTGGAGAGGCCGTAAACGTTGCTGGGACGCGGCTCGATGGACTCGTTGACAGGGAGCGCGTGGGGAACGCGGTCGCCAAAGCCGCCGTCCATCTCGATATAGGGCAGCATGGCCTGCACGCTGCTCGCAAAGACGACGCGCGGAACGCGGGCGCCCCAGGCGGCCATGAAGACGCTCGTGTTCATTGCGAGGTTGTCGCGAAGCACAACTTCAGCGGGCGCGACGCGAGAGTTGGTGTGATTCGCGAGGTGGATGACCGCATCGACAGGGCCACCCGCCTCGTCGAATGCACGGTGGATGGTGTACGGGTTCTGGAGCGTGTCGACAACAACTTTGTGCGGGCGGCCGCCGACGGGCACAGCATCAATGCCGATGACTTCGTCACCGCGCGCGACCAGAAGGTCGGCGGTGGTGCGACCCATCTTGCCGTTGCAGCCTGTGAGGATGATTCGCATGGGGGAGGGTTTTTACCGCAGAGACGCAGAGGACGCAGAGAAAGAGTCAATGTGGTTCAGAACTCTACGCCGGATGCCGTCCTTGAGCATAGGGACGTTGAAATTGATCAGCAGGCCTCTCGTAAGACCGGTCAGCCTGAGGTAGGTGAGGAGCTGTGCATCGTGAACTTTCTCAAGGTGATCGATCGCCTTGATCTCGACCACAACCTGGCGGTCAATCAGGAGATCGAGGCGATACCCACAATCGAGTCGGCGTCCTTTGTAGACGACCGGAAGAGGAACTTGGTGCTGAAACTGAATTCCGCGATCGCGAAGTTCATCACAGAGACATACCTCGTACGCAGACTCAAGCAGTCCTGGACCAAGCACTCGGTGCACGTCGATCGCTGCACCATTGATGGCTTCAGTCAGAGCGTCCTGATTGATCCCGTTCTGAAGTCCCAAGTCGTACCTCTGCGGTCTCTGCGTCTCTGCGGTGAAAATTAATGAGCCACCTGATGCCCGAGCATCGGGGCGATCGTGGCGAGCATTTTCTGGAGGGTCGCGTCGTCGCGGGCTTCGAGATTCAGGCGGAGGAGGGGTTCGGTGTTGCTCTTGCGGACGTTGCACCACCAGCCTTCCTTGGTGAAGCAGTCCACCGTGACACCATCGAGCTCGTCGATCTTGCCGCGTTTGGCGAAGGTCTCCTTGAGCTCGGCGATTGCGCCGTCCTTGTCTTCGCACTCGAAGTTGATCTCGCCGGACTGCTTGTAACGGGCGATGGGCTTGATGAGCTGGCTCATCGGCTTGCCGGCCTCGGCGACGGCCGTCAGGACGACGGCCATGGCGATTGCACCGGAGTCGGCGTTGAAGTTGTCGCGGAAGTAGAAGTGACCCGAGAGCTCGCCGCCGAAAGCGCCCTTGTGCTCGGCGAGGGCGGACTTCATGAAAACGTGGCCGACGCGCCCGCGCACCGGCTTGCCGCCGGCTTTCAGGATGTCCTCCTCGACGGCCTTGCTGGAGCGCAGGTCGTAGATGATCGCGGCGCCGGGGTTGGACTTGAGGAACCACGCGCCCAGGAAAGCGGTGAGGTGGTCGCAGCCGACGATCTGACCGAGTTCGTCAACGACCATCAATCGGTCGGCGTCGCCGTCGAAGCAGATACCGAAGTCGGCCTTCTCGGCGATGACCTTGGCCTGCAGGTCCTTGAGGTTCGCGGCGACCAGTGGGTTGGGCTCGTGAACGAACTCGCCCTTGGAGTTATCGAAGTAGAGCTCGCTGACCGTGAGCCCTTCGACGCCCTCGCCCTTGTTGCCGAAGATCTTGGGGACCATGGTGCCCGCCATGCCGTTGCTGGCGTCGATCACGACCTTGATCTTCTTGCCCTTGGTGTTGAGGAACGAGAGGACGTGCTTGCGGTAGGCGTCCCAGAGGTCGCGTTTTTCAACGCGTCCCTTGCCCTTGTTCTTCTCGCCGGGCTCCATCATCGCCGCGACCTTGCGGATCTCGCCCAGGCCGGTGGCTTCGCCGACCGGCTTGGCCTTGCGCTTGGAGACCTTGAAGCCGTTGTACTGCGGCGGGTTGTGCGAGGCGGTGACCTGGACACCGCCGGCGCAGTCGAGGTGGTTGATCGCGAAGTAGACGAATGGCGTATCGACCTTGCCCACATCGATGACGTTGGCGCCGCCGTCGAGGATGCCCTTGCACAGGGCATCACGCAGCGAGGGCGAACTCTTGCGCATGTCGTGGCCGACGACGAGGTACTGCATCATCGGCGTCGCATCGCCGGCCGCGGCGGCCTCAGCGAGGAGGACCTTGCCGCAGCCAAAGCCGATCTGCTGACCCATGGCCTCGTTGAGCGGGTCGGGATAGGTGCCGCGAACGTCGTATGCCTTGAAGACTTTGCCGAGCATGAGATCCTCCGTGGAGCTACGCAGAATAGCGGAAGAACGAAGGCGAACCACGGAGACACGGAGGCACGGAGAAAACCCTGAGCCTGTGCTGATTCGACTCGAAGGTCAATCCCCACATTCTCCATCGGCCCGGCGGACGCGGACCCCCTCGGGGATCGCGTCGAGGAAGAGCCGGCCGTAGCGGGCGGTGACGATGCGGGGGTCGAGAACGACGACGCGCCCGGAGTCGCTGGCGCTGCGGATGAGTCGGCCAAAGCCCTGCTTGAAGCGGATCACGGATCGCGGCAGGGAGTCTTCCATGAAGGGATTGCCGCCGAGTTGCTGGATGCGCTCGAGGCGGGCCTGGGTGAGGGGGCGGTCGGGCGGGTCGAAGGGGAGGCGGGTGATGATGACGTTGCGCAGCCCACGGCCGCGGACATCCACGCCCTGCCAGAAGCTCGATGTGCCCAGGAGCACGCTGCGCTCGTCGCGCTTGAACTCCTCGATGAGCTTGCCGCGCCCACCGCCGCCGACGCTGCGTCCCTGGATGAACATGGGGCGGGCGTCGCGTTCCATGGTGGGCCACAGAAGGCGGGCAACATCCTCCATGGTCTTGAAGCTGGTGAAGAGGACGAAGGCGCCGCCGTCGGTGGCTTCGATGTGATTGAGGATCCGGTCGGCGAGTTCCTCGACGTACTCGGGGGCGCGCGGATCGGGCATGGTCGGATCGACGTGGAGTTCGACCTGCGCAGCGTGGTCAAAGGGGCTGCCGAGTTGGAGCGAGCGGACCTCATCCTCCGGCAGTTCATCGAGGCCGAGCTGGTGCTTGAAGTGCTCGAAGTTGGACTTCCCGGTGGTAAGCGTGGCGCTGGTCATCGTGACGGACCAGCTGCGGCTGAAGAGGTGCTCTCGCAGGAGCGGGCCCACTTCGACGGGGGCGCAGGTGAGCGTCGAACGGACACGCCCCCCGCGTCCGCCCTCGCCGACGCTTGTCTCGGCCCAGTAGACGCAGCCGGGCATCGTCTGATCGACGAGGATCGAGGCCTCCTCCGCGATCGCCGCAGCCCGTTCGGAGTAGGAGTTCAGTTCGAACGCGTCGGCGTCGGAGACGCCCGCATCCTTCAACCGCTTGAGCACTAGGGCGAGTTCGGCGAATGCGGGCGAGATGTCGTTGCGGAGCACGCCGGGCTGTGGGAGCCGGGTCATCGCCTCGCGGTTGGAGTTGATCTCGACTACCTGATCAAAGAACGCCATCGCCGCATCTTCGGCGCGCCCCACGCTCAGGACGCCTCGGTTCAGCAGGTCCGTTTCGCCCGAAGCGACCGCCAACTGCGGCAAAAACCCTTTCTTGCCGCCTGCGGCGACGAGCATCGAGAGCAGGTGACGCACGCGGCCTTCGGTCAGCGACACGCCGAAGTGTTCGCTGGCGACATCCTCGACGCCGTGCGCTTCGTCGAGGACGACGTGGTTGTAGTCGGGGAGCAGGCCGACGCCGTGCATGCGGAGCGCCAGATCGCTGAAGAACAGCGCGTGGTTGCAGATGAGCAGCTCGGCGCGCTCCATGCGACGCCGGGCGTTCTGATAGAAGCACTGGTCGAAGTTCGGGCACTTGCGGCCCATGCAGTTGCCCGAGTCAGATTGCACGCGGTCCCAGACGCCGGGGCGCTCCAGGACGGGGAGCGAGGAGAGCGTGCCGTCGGTGGTCGTGTAGGTCCAGTCTTCAATGGCGTGGAGCGAGCGGCGCGAGGCCTCATCCCCGAAGAGTCGGTCCTGGCGCTCGGAAGCCATCTTGAGGCGACGAATGGACACGTAGTTGCCGCGGCCCTTGACGAGTTCCGCGCGGACCAGCGGCTCGCCCTTGTCGTCCTTGAAGAGTTCCAGCAGCAGCGGCACATCCTTGGCAATCAACTGCTCTTGCAGGGCGATGGTGTTCGTCGCGACGACGATGCGCTCGGGTTCCTTGCGTTCGCCCATCGAATCGACAATGCGTTGGATGGCCGGAACCAGGTACGCAAAGCTCTTGCCGACGCCGGTGCCCGCCTCGACGATCAGCTTGCCGCGACTCCGCATGGTTTCGGCGATGGCGCGGCTCATCTCAAGCTGCTGGGGGCGCAGCTCGAAGGCGTCGCCCATCGCCTTGGCGACGGGTCCGGCGGAGGCAAGGATTTCAGCGGGGGCGAGGGTCACGGCGTGCGGAGTCTAGCGCAACGGGTTCTTCGCCGGTTCGCCCGGCGCTCGTGGGTAGAGGCGCGGCGTGGGGACGAGCTTCTCGAGCGCGACGATGCGGCCGGTCGGTGTTTCCACAGTGCCCGCGTGCGCCACCTTGAGCTTCTCGAGCGCGCCGGCCGCCTCGGTCAGTTCTTCGTCGGCCTTGGCGCCCTTGTGCAGGAGGACCAACCCCCCCACTTTGATCAGCGGCACGCACAACTCGGCGATGATCGACAACCGGCCGACGGCACGCGCGACAGCCGCGTCGTAACTCTCGCGATTGCCTTGGCCGCGGTTCCAGTCGCGGCCCACTTCCTCGGCCCGCTCGTTCAGGACCTCGACATTCTTGAGCCCCAGTGCTTTGGCGGCGGCCTCGATGAATGCCGCCTTCTTGCCGGTGGACTCGATGAGCGTGAAGTCGCTTGTCGGCATCGCGATCGCCAGAGGGATGCCGGGCAGGCCGGCCCCGCTCCCGACATCCGCGATTTTCGCCCCTTCGGGGAGTTCCGCGAGCATGGGCATCAATGTCAGCGAGTCGAAGATGTGGCGCATCCACATCTCGTCGGGGGTGGTGATGGCGGTAAGGTTCATCTGCTCGTTGGCGGCGAGCAGCATGGCGAGAAACCGCCCGAAACGCTCCAGCTCCGTCGGATCGAGCTCCAGGCCGAAGTCCGCGACCGCCTGCAGGAAATCAGCGGGCGGTGTCAGCGCAACGACATCGGTCTGGAAGGTCAGGGCTGGGCGGGGTTCTGGGCGGGTATTCACCCGGAAAGTGTACCGGGACGGCGTTCAGCCGCCGTGTCGGATGGTCACGTCGCCCACCTGCGTCGCGGCCTCGAGCACGCTCGAGCCGCCGCCGTTGAGGGTGGCCTCGCAGCGTCCCCGGGACTTGGTGAGATGGGTGATCGCAAGCGCATCGTTGTCCACCTCGACGTCGCCAACGTTGTTGGTGCCGACGGCACGGCCCTTCCACGCGCGCGGGATCGAGACCGTGACATCACCGACGCGGGAGTTGGCCGTGATGGAATCGGCCTCTCCTGCGAGACGCACGCTCACGTCACCGACATCGGACTTGACGACGATCACGCCGCCGCCATGGGCCACGACATCGCCAACGCGGGTTGTGAGCGTGAGGCCCCCCGAGGCGTCGCGGGCGGCAACATCGCCGACATCGTTGGTGATCTGGACCCCTTTGCCACCGCCGAGAACCGTGACGTCACCGACCCTGTTGGTGATGACAATCTGCGCGGTGGGAGGAAGCGTAATCGTCCACTGCACGCTGTACCCGCGCGTGGGGTTGGACTTGGGCTGGGTGGCGATTGCATCGACCGCGCCTTCGGTCGCCCCCGGGCCCAGCGTGACACCGATATCAGCGAGGGCCGCGTCGGCTTCAGCCTGCGTCGAGCCGCGGCCGGTCTTGACCACGACGGCGGTGACGCCCGTCGCGGCGGCGTCGGTCTTGACCTCGACATCGCCCACCACATTGGTGAGGTTCAGCAGGGTCACATCGCGGGCGACGTTCATTTCGAGCTTCTGCTCGCTCTTGAAGGGGGTGCCGATGTCGCAACTCGCCGTCGCACAGCCCATCGCGGAAACGAGCGTGAGCATCGAGCACTTGAGCAGGGTCCGGCCGAATGACGAGCAGATGGACATGAGGCACCTCCAACCAGTTGGTTGGGAGACAGGGTACCCCGGGTTTCAGGCTAGGCAGGAGTTCAGGGCCCCTACCGCCAGCGGGTGCGGGGGTCGATGTTCTCGTCCTCGCCGAACTCGAAGCTCTTGCGCCAGAGGTACTCCGGGCGGCGAAGGCCGACGTTGCAGATGAGACCGACCATCAGGAAGGTGGTCAGGAGGCTGGTGCCGCCGTAGGAAACGAAGGGGAGGGTGATGCCGGTGATGGGGAAGACCCCGAGGTTCTCGCCCATGTGGATGACGGCGGCGGTGGCGGTGGTGGCGACGAGGCCGACGACGACGAGGCGTCCGAAGGGGTCCTTGCACCGTCCGGCGACCCAGAGGGCTGAACCGATCCAGAGGGTGTAGAGGCCGACGGTTCCCCAGGCTCCAACCAGCCCGAAGCGGTTCACGAGGACTGCGAAGATCATGTCGTTGTGGGCCTCGGGGAGGCGGCTGGCGCGGATCATGGCGCGGCTCTTGGAGTCGCTCTGGCCGAAAACGCCGCCCGCGCCGACGAGGGTGGTGGCCTTCATGCCCTGAAAGCTGGCCTCATCGGCCTGGCTCTCGTCGCCCTTGTAACGGGCGACCACGTCCTGGATTCGCTTGACCTGGTGACGTTTGAGGAGCGGGTACTGGTCGCGTTCGGCGAATACCAGGCAGGCAACCAAGATGACGCCCGCGGCGACCGCGCCGAGCATGCAGGTGGCGATGAGGTGGCGCATCTTCGCGCCGGCGGCGATGAGCATCGCCAGCAGCGCGGGGATGAACAGCAACGCGGTGCCGAGATCAGGCTCGACCACGATGAGCGCCATGGGCACCAGCGCGATGAGGCCGGGCGGGATGAGACCAAGCAGGGTGCGGTAGTTGTTGCGGAAGCGCAGGTAGCCCGCGGTCACCAAAACGTAGGCGACCTTGGCGAGTTCGCTGGGCTGGAAGTCGGTGATGCCGAGATCGATCCAGCGACGGGCGCCGTTGCGCGGCTGGACGATCGAGGTGGGCACGAACGGCACAAGCAGCACCCCCAGCAGAATGAGACACAGGATCCCGACGGGCCATGCGAACATCGCGATGCGGCGGTAATGCGGGATCATCGCCACCAGTGCCACACCAACTCCCAGGAACGCGAAGGTGAGGTGGCGCGCGGCGTACGCGGAGGCGCCCGATGGGTCTCGCCACGAGGCCACCGACACGCAGTACGCGCCGATCCCCGCAAGCAAGATCGAAGCGATCAGCACCAGCCAGCCCGGGTTCAGCCATTCGAGCTGGGAACGGAACATGAAGCGCGCGCCGATGCGACGCCTCGGAGAAGGGAAGCTCAGCACCGTTGCGTTGGATCGCCGGAAGAGGTTCAGAGATACCCCTCTTCCTTCAGGACGTGGATGATCTGATTCGCGATGGGACCGGAGACACGCCCGCCGCTGCCAGCGTACTCCATGATGACGGCGATGACGTACTTGGGAGAGGCGTTCTTGTCGTCGGGTCCGGCCATGACGATGAACCACGAGTGATCGCCGTCGCGCAGGACGACTTTCTCGGAAACGCCCGCCTCGTTCGTAACCTGCCCCATCACCACGGGCGCTTCGGCGGTGCCCGTCTTGCCCCAGACGCGCACACCCTCTTCGACGAAGATCGGCTCCTCGCCGATCTCGGGAAGCGAGAGGTGGTGCCCGGTGCCCATGCGGTCGCCGACGGCGAGTTGGAGTCCCTCCATCGCCCTTTCGACGGCCTCGGAATCCAAGTGCAGGTCATCGGACTTGGGTGCGGTGTCGCGGACGATGCGCGGCAGGATCCGCGTGCCGGCGCGAGCGATGGTGGCGTAGAGATCGGCGGCGTGCGCGGGGGTGTAGTCAACGGGGCCTTGGCCGATGGCCATGTTGATGGCGTCGGAACTCTGGCCGCGGTCCTTGCCGACACCGGTGCGGGCATACCCCGGATATTCGCCGCCGAGGCCAAGATCGATCGGCTCGCCAATGCCGAAGCGGTGGTACCACTCGCCCAGTCGCTGCAGCCCAAGCTTGTTGCCCAGGGTGTAGAAGAACATGTTGCACGAGACGGCGATCGCCTCCGGGGCGGGGACGCCGTTGGCGAAATACATGTCGTGCGTGTTCTGGTTGTTGCTCTGCTTGTAGATCCAGCAGCGGAAGATGTCGGTGCGGTTGGGGTAGAAGTGGCCGGTGCAGTGGATGGTGCTGTTGATATTGAACACACCCTCGGTCACCGCGGCGCAGAGGACGGCTGGTTTGATGATCGAGCCGGGCGGATAGCGGGCGCTGATCGCCTTGTTGATGGCGGGGCTGTTGACCGGGTCGCGCCAGATGTCGGCGTCCTGCCGCTGCGCGCGGGTGAAGCTGGGGGTGCTGACGAGCGCGACGACCTCGCCGGTGTCGATCTCGAGCACCACGGCGGCGCCGTAGATCGGCGAGCCGAGTTCCATCTGCGGCCACTGCTCAGGCTTCAGGCTCCGGTGCCACTCCTGCAGCTTTGCGAACCCCAGCACGGGGTCCATCAGCGCCTGCACCTTGGCCTGCACCGCGGCATCGATTGTCAGGTGCACATCGTGGCCGGCGACTGAGGGGATCGTCTCCTGCGTGCCGGTGTCGTGGTGGTCCATCACGCGGCCGCGCAGCCCGCGCAGGGCGACTTCCTGCGACCGCTCGACGCCGACCGCTCCGACAAGGTCGCCGGGCTGGTAGTGGCCGTAGTCGATCTCGCCGGTCTTCTTGTTGACCTTGGGGCGGATGAAGCGCGGATCATCGCGGTCTTCGGCCTGCAGCGGCTTCATCCATCCCAGGATGTGTGTCGCGACGCCGAAGACTTCGACCTTCTGCTTGGGATCGGCGCCCTCGGCGGGACGCAACGGCGAAGGGAAGGTCGAGCGGTCGATCTCGACGCGGGCGTTCTCGAGCGGGTAGAACCGCTGCGTTCCCTTCTCGACAACGATCATGCTGCGCGGCATGCCCCGGTAGGCAAGGCCTTGCGCACCGGCGTCGTCGAACGGACGAGAATACTCCTCAGCGAGGCGGCGCACCTCGAAAGCGATCTCGTCGCTCACACCCGCCTTGATGACATGAGCAACGGTCTCATCGGCGATGCGCTTGTCGACCTTGCTCCAGCCGATCTCGACTTGCTGCTTTCGGATACGGCTGGCGATTTCCTCCTTGCGGGACTTTTCGCTCAGCTTGACGAGCATCTTCGTCTTCTGGATGGGTTCGAGTATTTCCTTGGTCCGCTCTTCAAGCTGCTCGTCGGTCATCCCCAGCGCGGCTTGGAGCTGCCGCCACATCTCCGAGGCGCGCACTTGATACTTCACGAAGGCGGCATCGATCGCGTCGACGCGGGCGGATTCGTCGAGCTGCGCCCATCGGTCGCCGGCTTCCTTTCGCGCGGCCTGTTCGGCGCACTTCAGCGCCCACTGATCATTGATCAGGGTGTAGTGGACCTTCACGTCGAACCCAGGCCGGTCCTCGGCGAGGACGCGCCCCTTGCGGTCAAGGATCCGGCCGCGCACCGTGGGGGTCCACGTCTCGCCGAGCAGGAGCTTGGCGGCACGCTCGGAGAGTTGCCCGCCGCGCAACACCGTGAGGTGGAACGCCTGCGACCCCATGATGAGGCCGCCGATGCCGATCGCCGCCCCAAGCAACCACAGCCGCTGGAGGTACATGCTGGGCACGACCTCGCGGGCGTTGGTCCAGGGACGGGATGACTCTCGGATGGCCATACCCCATTATCGGATGCCCGGGGCGTGGGGTCTTGCGTGTAACGACGATCGGCCTTGGGCCCCGTGTCTTGGGGATAACACAGCGGGCCGTGAGGTGATCACGGTCCGCAGGGTAGGGATTCAGGAATGCCTGCCTTGGCCGCGAGTCGCAGGTCGCAAGCCGCGATCAGTGCTCCCGCTTGTCGCGGATGATCTGGGCGTAGGCGTTGTGGTTGTGGATGCTCTCGAAGTTCTCGCTGGTGATGGAGTACCAGACGATCCGCTGCTCGCGGTCGAGGGCCGCCGCGAGGTCGCGGACGATGTCCTCCACGAACTTGGGGTTCTCAAAGGCCTTCTCGGTCACGTACTTCTCGTCGGGCCGCTTCAGGACGGCATAGACCTGTGCCGACGCAGCATTCTCGAGGATGTTGACCAGTTCCTCGATCCACATCGAGCCCTTGAACCTGACCTTGGCCTCGATCTCGCAGCGCTGGTTGTGGGCGCCGTACTGGCTGATTTCCTTGGAACAGGGGCACAGGCTGGTCGCGGGCGCACGCACGCTCATGACGAAGTCGTCGTGCGAGTTGCTCATCGCGGTGAAGGTGACCTTGTAATCCATCAGACCCTTGGCCCCGGTGACCGGAGCGGACTTCTCGATGAAGTACGGGAAGGTGAGTTCGAGGTGGGCGGTCTCGGCGTTGAGGCGTTCCTTGATGGCCTTGGCGACCACGCTGATGCAGTCGGGGGTCAGCGGCGCGGCGTAGGTGTTGAGCACCTCAAGGAAGCGGCTCATGTGCGTGCCCTTTTGGTGATGGGGCAGCGACACGTACATGTTGATGTTGGCGACGGTGGTCTGCGTACCTCCCTCGGGGGTTCGGAGCGTGATCGGATATGTCACGCCCTTCACGCCGACCTTATCGATCGCGATACGGCGGTCATCAGAAGCAGACTGGACGTCGGGCATGCCTGCCGGTCGGGTGGACACCATCGAAACTCCTTGATGCGGGCCGGGCGGGACGTCCGTGTGCGCCGGCCTGAAGAAATGAGCCCATTGGCTCGACCTTGTCCTTGGATGCTAGCCGTGGCTTCGAGGCAACGGGGCCGGTGGTTTCACAATCAAGTGAAAAGAGGAAGGGCGGGGTCTAGCGAGCGGGCGATGCCGCTTGGGAGGCGTGCGAGGCGTGGGGATGGGCGTGCTTCTCGACCATCGAACTGGCCCAACTGGCGCCGACCGGGACCCCGAGCATGATGCCCGCGATCCAGTCGAGGGGCATGATGCGGGCCAGGGCAAACTCGTGGCCGGCGTAGACCTTCTCGACGATCGATGTGCCGTTGATCATCGCGCCGGAGGCTGGTCCGATGGCGGCGAGCAGAAAAGCGGCGAGCGCGAACGCCCCGAGCGGAGCTCGGTGGGCAACAACGCGACCGACGAGCGTGCCCACGACACCGGCGACCACGGCAGCGCCGAGCGTCTGGCCGACATCCTTGCTGGTGCGCGCCACGAGCATCGCCCCGGCGGCGCCGACGATGATCGCGACAATTGCCCCTTTGGCGGATTCAAGGCTGAGCAGGTTCGCGTGGTGACGGGCTTCCAGTTCGGGCTTGGCGGTTTTCACGATGACGAGCGTGGCGACGGTCCCGAGCGCCGCCAGCAGCAGTCCTTCGGCAGCGAGCGTCCAGAGGGCTGAAACGTCGTGCGAGCGCCGGATGATGGTGTCGAGCCGGGCGGTCGCGAAGGCACCCCAGCCGACGACGATCCCGGCGGAAAACAGGGCCGTTCGAAGGCCGGCGAGACGACCGCCGATCACACCGGCGATGCACGCCAGCACCAGGACTCCGGCGGACATGGCCACGCCAGTGG
>JBGSZV010000153.1:0-12976 GCA_041750235.1 Phycisphaerales bacterium | reverse complement strand
GCGCGGACATGGCGCGAACACGCGAGGGTGATGCGGGGGCAGTCACGTCGATGAAGCGTGCTGAGAGGTCGAGCGCGCCGGACAGGTCGGCGAGCGCCATGGCGCGGACGCGGTTGGAGGCGTCCTCAACGGCCGCGGAGTCGCCGTCGGCGACCGCCTGCAACAACCGATCGAGTTCGAGTGTCTCGGCGGCGGTCATGAATCCTCGGCGGGGGTTGGACTCAGGCTGAAGGGTTCAACGATCAGGGTGCGGTCGCCGGAAACAACCTCCCATCGGTAGGTTCCAAGGGGGAGTTCGAGTTCGAAGTAGCCGTCGGATTCGATGGCGGCCTGGGTTACTCGACCCGTCGACGGATCGACAGCCCGGAGGGTGTTCCAACCGCTGAGGGGGGTCACCTGGCCCTGGACGAGGGCAAAGCCACGCGCCGGAGCGTCCGATACGCGGAAATCGATCTCTCCCCCCTCACTGGCGGCTCGGACCAGCCCGCCTGCCGCTGCGGCGCCTCGGAATCCGACGGCCGGGAGCGGCGACCGAATGGTGTCGAGAACGATGGTGGCAACGATCTCCCGGGCACGATCGACCGTGCTTGCGAGCCAGCCGGCCGGGCGATGGGCGACGAGGTCGCGGAGCCGTTGCTCCTGCGACGGAGAGACCGCAAAGAGCGGGCCCATTGTGTGATATGACTGGATTCCGGAGATGGCTTGACGCATGGCTTCCACTCGCTGGCGCAGGTTGGGAGAAGCATCGATCGCGGAGGCTATGGCGGCAGACTGAGCCGGATCGCCTTCACCGGCGAGGTACGTCACGAGCAGTTCATCCGTGATGTGGGCTGGGTACATGGCTCTCTCTCTCAAGGAGGGGGGTCGGCAACCGGCTGATACGCACCGGGACAAAATTAGGTGGCTGGGGCTGGTCTGGCGGTTCAGTCCGCATCGGCCCGAAGGATTTCGGCGAGCTTGGCGAGACAGCGGGCTCGCGTGGGTCCGATACTCCCGACGGGGATGGAGAGTCGCTGGCTAATGCCGGTGTAGTCTGGCTGGTCGCGCTGGGAAAAGATGGCGAGCAACAGTTCGCGGCACCTGCTGCCCAGTTCGTCGAGCGCGACCCGTACACGATGGGCAGACTCGATGTCCTCCATCGCCTCGATCGGGGAGGGATCGGGGTCGGCGGGCTTGTACGCGGCGGGGAGGTCAGCGACTCGGCGGGCGTGGCGGGCGACACGCCACGATTCGCGCTTGGTGGTGGTCACGAGCCATGCCGCGAGCGCCTGGGCGTCTCGCACGGTGTCGAGGCGGCGGAGCAGCGTCGCGAAGACGCTCTGCGCCACATCCTCGCACTGGTCTTCCTTCAGCCCGGCGCGACGGGCGACGGCGTAGACAAGTCCCGCGTGTGTTCGCACGAGCGCCGTCCACGCGGACTGATCGCCATCGCGGCATCGGGTTATGAGATCTGCGATTCGTTCCGACATGCCGAAAGGTTACCCGATGGCACGGCACGGCTGTTCGCAACCGCGCCGTACGACCCAAGCTTGAAAAATCGTACCGGGGTGTATCAGCAGGTTGCTTGCGCTGCTCGTGAGTGCAGGCCGTCGCCGCTCGAACACGTTGATCGGTAGCGCACGGACCTGACAGACACCAAGACGAGGAGCGAATGCAATGAAGATTTCACTGACGGCGATCACAGCCGCTGCACTGGTTCTCACGGCGGGATCCGGTTCGGCGAACGCGCAACATTTGAATGCCAGCCAGTTCGTGGACACGGTCCGCGTCGCGGCTCTGGGGCCGGGGCTGCTGGACATTGTCACCAACAACTCGCAGCAGCAGATCGAGGTCGTGATCGGGCCGGAGCCGGGCGATGTCCGTGTCAGCGGCGTGTCCGGGATCAACTCCAACTTCGTCTACATGGGCATCACGTCCATCAGGGTGACGACGGGCCGGGCGCAGGACTTCGTGGAGTTCCGGATCCTCAGCGGCACGATCCC
This sequence comes from Phycisphaerales bacterium, assembly GCA_041750235.1. Classification (GTDB taxonomy): domain Bacteria; phylum Planctomycetota; class Phycisphaerae; order Phycisphaerales; family UBA1924; genus JBGSZV01. Next base: position 10,994 of record JBGSZV010000153.1, on the reverse strand, counting down.
GGATATCGCCATCAATACCGGGGCCGGCAACTCGGACGTGAAGTTCACGTATGAGATCCCCGCGTCGGCGGGGCTCGTCACGACGAACGCCACCGTCGTGGGCGGTACGGGCAACGACAAGGTCGCGTTCAATGTCGAGGGACGCTCGACCGGCCTGATCGCGAACTGGAGCGTGAACCACGGCAACGGCGCGAACGAGACGACCGCGTTCATCAACTCGCCCGAACTCAGCGATCAGCTCGCGGTTTCGCTGAACTGCCTGGCCGGGACCGGGTCCGACAAGCTGGACCTCGGAATCGTCTCGGCGGCCGCTGACCTTGATGTGGCCCTGACCGGATCGCTCGGGAGCAACACCGATGCGGCGAGCGTCAACATTCTGAGCCTTGTTCCGACGACGGGCGATGCGCTGCTCAACTTGGACATGGGCACCGGGAATGACAGTGTGAGCGCCGAGATCATCGCGCAGGACTCGACGTTCAACGTCGGTGGACAGTTCACTGGCGGCGACGGGCTTGACGCGCTGGTGTTCAAGATGGAATCCGACGGCTCGACGAGCCTGCAGATGGATTCCGGCGCCGGCAACGATGTTGCCGACATGTTCTACAAGGGCTTCGTCACGGGCAGCCCGCGCCTGCTGGGCGGCCTCGGCAACGACGAACTGAAGATCGTGGTTGACGGCCCGCTGCTGGCCGATCCGTTCATCGACGGCGGTCCGGGCTACGACAAGGCGATCGGCTTCGGCACGATCGTGAACGTCGAAGAGATCAACTGAGCCACGAAGCTTGCTGATCGTGACGGCGGGCGGCCTGCTCCATCGCAGCCGCCCGCTGCATTTTTGGCGTCATCCCCCCACCATCACGCCGCACATGCCGCCGTGCTGGGCGACGTTGACGACCTGCTTCTGGGAAGCGCGGACCATCCAGCCGACGCCGTAGCGGGTGGTGGCGGCGAATCCCATGACAACGTGAAACGGCTCCATCGACACATCGCCGGAATCGTCAATGACGGGGAAGTCATAGACCGGAATGCGGGCGAGCTGCTGCACGACCCATCGATCCTTGCTTGTAACCGCGGTGTTGATCGCGGCGTCCCATTCGCCCGGCTCCACCGAGGGGCCGATGACGACCCCCGTTCCGCCGTACGAGCGGTTGGGCTTCAAGACGAGTGACTCCTGCGACTCGCGGGTGTACGTCAAAAGGTCGACACCCTCGCCGTAGGGGTCGGTGGTGCGGCGGTCGGAGACGATGCGGGTCCAGGGAATATGACGCCGGGCCACCTGACGCTCATCCGGGGTCAGGAACTTCTGGGTGATCGCCGGATCGGTGAGCACTTCCCAGCAGGACTTCTGATCAAGCTCCGCGGCGATGGACGAGACGATGCGGTTCTGCTGAAAAAGTGTCTTGACAGCTCGGATGTCGACGCCTTCGTTGGCCCGCGCCACTAGATCCAGGACGGTGTAGTCGCGGTAGGCGATATCAATGCGCGTATCGCGCCAGAAGACCTCGCCATCCCGGAGGACGAGTTCCGACGGGTCGGCATGGACGACGGTGACGCCGTGCTTCTGCGTGTAAGACTGGGCGAGGATGTCCTGCTCGTCGGGGCCATCGTGGACGTACTTTGGATCTATGAGGGCGATGTTGCCGCGGGCCCTGCCGAGGACTTCCAGGTGATCGAGCAGTTCCTGAATCAGGAGGTCTCGCATGTCGGGCACGCGAGCGAGATCGATCGCGGGGTCGAGTTCGACCAGGGCCGGCACCACCTCCTCGGCGATGACTTCATCGCAGCTCGGCGCGAGGTGCACCCCGCCGACGCCTGAGAGATTTGGCTCGAGAAACTGGAGCGAGTCCTTCCACATCGGGCTGCTGAAATCGACGACGGCATCGAGCCGTGCGTACATCGGCGTGTTCTCGCGGTGGGCGCTGCTCCAGCATTCCAGGAGCCATTGCTCCTCGATGGGCGACAGCCTGAGAAGCTCGCGCGCGGTGAAGTCGCCGAAGTAGAGATCGGGGAACCTCTTGAGGGCGTTGATAATGGTCTGAGAGACTGAGTGAACGTACGACTGCTGCTCGGGTCGGACGGTGACCGGGCAGGGCATGATGCGGATGAGTTCGGTCGTTCCCTCGTACTGGTAGATCAGGCGACGGCGTGCGGACGCGGATCTCACGTTCTCGATCAGCTGCGCCATCCGCGTCGCCGGGATGCGTGACACGGCACGCTGGACTCGTCCCGCAAGGCGGGAGCCTGCAAGGCCGGACTGTTCGGCGGGTGTGAGCATGAAATCCCCCCGTTGACACCCGCGGTCGAAGGAGGCTTGAGCCGCCAGACCCGAGTGACGATAACGATACCATGCCGCTCCCGAACGCAAACCACACATGACCAGTTCAGCCCACAAGTCGTACCAGTCGCTGATCGCCCTGGCGAAGGAACACGCGGTGCTCTCAAGCTGCGTTGAGGTTTTGTACTGGGATGCGGACACGTTCATGCCCAGGGGGGGCGTGCAGCATCGCGGGGCACAACTGGCGGCGCTGGCTGGGCTGGTGCACGAGTTCCATACGTCGCCGAAGGTTGCTGATCTTCTGGCCGCGGTGGAGGGCAGCGATCTTGTGCGGGATCCCGAGTCGCCCGAGGCGGTGAACATCCGCGAACTGTCGCGGCAGCATCGGCTGCAATCGCGACTCCCACGCTCGCTGGTGGAGGAGAAGGCGCGACTGACCACGGTGGCGCAGCAGGTATGGGCCGAGGCCAAAGAAGAGAACGATTATGCACGGTTCCAACCGGTGCTGGATCAGGTGATCGCGGTATCGCGGGCCGAAGGGTCGGCGCTCGCCGGTCCGGGAGGCGATGCCTATGACGCGCATCTGGGCCAGTGGGAGCCCGGCGCGACCGCTGCGGAACTCACCGCGGTGTTCTCCCAGTTGTGCGCGGAGCTTCGGCCGATCCTGAACGCGATCACGGCATCCCGCAAGCGGCCGCGTACGGCGGTGCTGAAGCGCGAGTACAACGTCGAGAAACAGAAGATGTTCGTGCAGTCGGTGGCGGCAACGCTTGGCTTTGATCTGACGTGCGGCAGGATCGACGTCGGGGTGCACCCGACGTGCATCTATGTCGGTCCGGGGGATGTGCGGATCACCAATCGGTACTCGGAACGGGATTTCTCGCGCGGGTTCTTCTGCGCGCTGCATGAAACGGGCCACGGACTGTACGACCAGGGGCTGTCGCAGGAGAGTTTCGGCACGCCGATGGGCGATGCGCCTTCGCTCGGCATGCACGAAGGTCAAGCACGGATGTGGGAGAACTTCGTGGGACGAAGCCTCGCATTCTGGAAGCACTTCCACGGACGGCTGCGCGAGGTGTTTCCGGAAGCGGTCGGCGAGGTGAAACTGGAGTCGTTCCATGCGGCCGTGAATCGTGTCGAGTCCACACTGACACGGCCCGAATCGGATGAGGTGACGTACAACCTGCATGTCGCGATCCGCTTTGAGCTGGAGCGTGCGCTGATTTCCGGGGCGCTTTCGACCCGCGATCTGCCCGGCGCGTGGAAGGATGCGTACAAGCGCGAACTGGGGATCGAGCCCGCCAACGACTCCGAGGGATGCCTGCAGGACGGGCACTGGGCGGCGGGGATGTTCGGGTACTTCCCGACGTACACGCTGGGGAACATCTACGCGGCACAGTTGTACGCCGCAGCGCGAGCGGCGCTCCCGGGGTTGGACGAGTCGTTCGCGGAGGGCGACTTCTCTCCGCTGGTGGGATGGCTGCGCGAGAATGTGTACCGGCATGGGCACCGGTGGACTTCGGCCGAGTTGATCCGGCGCGTGACGGGTTCGGGGCCGGACCACCGGGCGTTGATCGAGCATCTGCGCGGGCGATACGGGCCGGTGTACGGCTTTTGAATCTGCGCCGCTCCAAAAGAAAAACCACCCCGCCGGACGCGTGTCCGAACGGGGCGGCTGGATGGGTGCTCGTTCACTCGAACTCGATCAGCGACTCAGGGCGTGTTGCAGCCGAAGTTGCTGAGGAGGACCGAGAGGTCGGCGCCGTTGACGGAGCCGGAGTTGTTGAAGTCGGCGCCGGTGTTGGGCGCGACGCTGGTGCCGAACTGGCTCAGGAGCACTGAGAGGTCGGCGCCGTTGACGTCGCAGTCGCCGTTCGCGTCGCCCTGACCGCGGGTGCAGTCGCAGGGGGGAGCGTTGCAGGGATCAGCGCCGGCTGCGATGGCTGCGTCGGCGGCGTTGGTGACGCCGTCGCAGTTGAGGTCGCCGCCCGCGTAGCCCAGGCCGGTCTGGCCGAGGTTGGCGGCGATGACCGCGAGGTCGGCGGCGTCGATGTCGCCGTCGAGATCGATGTCGCCGATGCGGGTCTCGAGGATGGCGAAGAGCTTGCAGACGTCGGCCTGGTTCACGACGAGGTCGCCGTTGATGTCAGCGGAAAGGTCGCCGCCGATGGCCTCCCTGATGTTGCTCCAGTTGAGCTCGCCGTCGGTCACGCGGGGGTTGGCCGCGAACATGCGCCAGACGTAATCGATGTCGAAGGCGTTGATCACGCCGTCAGCGCCGATGGGGGCGAAGCCGGGGGTGACGCGGCCGGTCGGACCGGCGACGTCGCCGGTCGAGTCGCCGGCGTTGTAGATCGCGTTGGGGTTGGCGAGCACCGTGTTGAAGAAGTTGTTGTCGTTGCCGGAGATGGCGATCCAGGCCTGGTCGACGGCAATGAAACCGTTGCAGCGGTTGATGACCTTGAGGTTGTCGACCGCGAGGCCGTCGGCCCAGTAGCGGACGTCGGCGAAGTCAGGGGCGAAGGCGAGGGTGGTGTTGTTCCAGATCACACCGAAGTTACCGTCGCCGTTGAAGTCACCGAGGATCTCGATGCAGGCGTCAGCGCCAGCAGCGCCGGCGATGGGGCCGGAGCCGGCGGGGGCGACCCACGCGGCGCCACCGTTGCGCTGCTCCCAGGCGCGGAGCATTTCGGTGGCATCATTGATGTCGCGGGCGCCGTCGCCGTTGAAGTCACCGGAGATGCGGTTGCGGGTGAGGCAGTTCGCGCCGTTGGCGAGAGCCGCGCCGCCCTGGCTGAGGTAGCTGGCGCCGAGAGCGACGCTGTCGGAGTAGCGGTTGGAACCGGCGAGGCTGGCGCGGGTCGGGTTCTTGCCGTTGAGAGTGATAGCGCCGAAGACGTTCTGGATGGCGTTCAGCGAGCTGTTGTTGCGGATGAAGTCCTGAAGGGTCTGGTTCAGGTTGGGGTTGGGAACGGTAACGTTGGGATTGAAGGGGTCCTGAACGAAGTCCTGGGCCTCGAGCGTCACGAAGTTGAGAGCGGCAAACTCGCCCGGAGAGAACAGCGTCGCATCAGCGCCGGGGGCGGCGTTGAAGGCAGCGACGGAGCGGGTGAGGTTGTTCACCAGCGCGGCTGCTTCGACGTTGCGCATGTCGGGGTTGGTGTTGCCGGCATCGCCACCCTTGTTGACGGGAGCCGAGCGAGGATCACCGATGGTCACCCACGACGACGGGCCACCGATCTGGTAACCGTTGACGCTGTTGTCAAGGAGGTTGGAGGTTGTCGGGCGGGCGAAGATGGTGCCGCCCTTGTTGTCGTTGCGGACGGCAAGGTACTCAGCGCGGCCCGCGGTGTACCAGCCGCCGGAACCAACACCGGTATCCAAGCCGTTGGAACCGATGGCGAGGCGGTGATTCGCGACGGTGTCGCGGAGAGCGCCCGATCCGCCCTTGTTGCTGGGGAGGAAGTTCGCGCCGAGTTGATTGTTCGCGCTCGCGGCGTTCTCGATGCCGACGTTGTCGCCGATGCCCCACGACGGATCGACGCCGAGGGGGTTCATGAAGGCGTTGCGGGTGCCGGAGCCTGAGTCGCGAGTGACGACGACGAGGTTCTGGCCGTCCTTGCCGCGGCCCGTGCAGAAGTAGTGTGCAACATCGGTCTTGTCGAGCTGCGTCTTCCCGGTGCCAAGGTTGGCCATGACGCCGACGGGAGCGAAGGAGATGATGTTGTCGAAGAGGGTGTCGTTGTCGGGCGTCAACTGATTGATGTTGAGAGTGCCAGTGAGCTCGGCGAGCGTATTGCCCTGAGCGCTGACGGTGCCGTCCTTGTTGCGGGCCAGGGTCGGGTTGCGGCCATAGCCGTCGGTGCCGGGCGTACGGCTGAACTGAGCATCGACGCTGGTGCTTCCCGGATCGTTCACGGCCCAGAGGACGGGAACGTCAAGGGGAGCGATGTCGATGCGGATGCCGCCGGTGCCGTCGGTGCGAACCGCGGGGCTCTGGAGGAATCCGGCCGGCGTGCTGCTGCGGGTCGGGATGGCACCGGGGTTGCCAGCGTTGAAGATGGCGTTGGTGGAAGCCGAGAGGTTGATGTACTGGGTGCGGTTGTAGTGTGCCTGGTCCACCGGGTTCGAGACGATGTCCGTGGGGAGCGTGGCGTAGGTCTGGCCCCACTGGATCAGCTCGCGCAGGCCGTTGATGGAGCCGACGGAGCGGTAGTTGAGGTGCCACCACTGCTTGTTCTGAAGAGCGGGGAGGATGGGATCGGTGGGAACCGGGAGGTTCTGGCCGGGAACAAGCTGGTCGCCACCGACGCTGGCGGTGGTGAACCCGTCGCCGTCAACGTCGATGAAGTCGTTGGAGATGGCGGGGGCGATGATCAGCGAGCGCTGGAGCGTGGCGCCCGAGATGTTGATGAGCGTCGGCGTCTCGGCCGTCGCGGTGGCAGCCATTCCGGCGGCAGTGCCGCAGATGGCGAGCATGTTCAGGACCTGTCGGCTAGTCATTTCTCAAAATCTCCTCAAAGGGACTTGGGTGCCCGGCACACGTTCCCGCGTGCATGTTGTCCGTGGACCGTTGAGGGTGAGCTTGATCGGTACGCACCGACAGCAGGGGTGGCTGTGCTCACCATCAACGATCAACGGAACGATTCCGAAACACAAAGGCCCCGGCGTTGGCCGGGGCCTGAATACTCAGTCGGAGTTGTCGGTGAGGTTGTCCCGCACCTGGGTGTTCTTGCCGGTGAGGCTGTAGAACTTCTCACCCCACAAACGTTCGCGGACGGTTTCAACCACGCTCTTGCGTTCGACGTGTCCGTCGACGAAGACGAAGTTGGCGGTACCGCCATACTTGCTGTCGCCGCCCGCGTGAGTGCGTCCGACCGCATTGAGGGTTGTGCCGCTGCCGTCGGCGATGGCAAAGTTGCCGAGTTCGTTCTTCTTCCAGATGTCGCCGATGAAGGGGTACTGGAAGCGTGACACCGTGCCGGTGTCGGGTTCGGCGTAGACATTGTTGCCGGCTGAGACGCCGATGAACGGGGTGATCGGGCGATGGCTCTTGCTCTTGAGGCCATCGGCGATGGACTGCCAGTTGCCGTATTCGAGGAACTCTGTCGCGAGGATGGTGCGGGAGCCGGACTGGATCCACGAGGGATTGACGAGTCGGTTCTTGCGTTCAGCGGCGGAGGCGACCCCGGCGAACTTGTTGCGTGGGAAGATCGCGGCGTTGCCGGTCATCGCCATGCGGTGGACTTGGCGGTCGACAGGGGTCGGGGAGCCGGGGCCGTTGCCGGTGTCGTTTTCCTGCCAGGATTCCCAGTGCTCGGTGTCTTTGCCGGGGTTGGTCGCGGGCGCGCCGCCGTTGAGCACGCTGGGGCACTCAAAGGCTTCCTGGGGCACAGAGCCGGCATCATCGTCAAAGAGAGCGTACGACCAGTGGACGTAGCCGTTGGCGGGATTCGGATGCGTGGCCTGTTGATCCGATTCCTTCCATGAGAGGCCGTCTTCCTTCGAGCCGTACACATAGGCCGGCGGGAAGAACTCGGCCGACGCGGTGTACGCCGCGAGGCCGGTCGCGACTTGACGCTGATTGTTGGCGCACGTGAGCGTGCGTCCCTGCTCGCGTGCCTTTCCAAGCGCGGGCAAGAGCACGCCGATGAGGAGCGCGATGATGGCGACGACGACGAGCAACTCGATGAGCGTGAAGGCCTTGCCCCGTTGATTCCTGCGCATGCCCGAATCTCCTGCACCCGTTGTGACTTGGAGACGCCCGACGACGAGGGTCCCCATCCAGTGGGCAGGAGGCTAAGGTTGGCGTGTTAAGGATCGAACGCAGGGGGCGCTAATTCGAACGCTTCACTCTGTTAAGAAGATCGGCGCAACGCCAGCACCGCAGGGCTGTGTTCGCGGGTGACCCGAACGCTGTGTAAAGATCGTTCAGGGAGCGCAGTCGTTGCCGAAATTCGCGAGGAAGACCGAGAGGTCGGATCCGGCGGTGAGACCGTCGCAGTTGAGGTCTCCGGCGGCGCTGCTGCCGAAGGCGGCGAGGAGGACGGAAAGATCTCGGCCGTCAACCACGTTGTCGTTGTTCAGGTCGCCGGGGCAGGGGATGCAGTTGCCGAGCTGCGCACAGGTCGATCCGGCTCCGCCCCAGAACAATCCACCTTCGGGGATGCACTGGCTTTCGGGGACGATGCGGCACTTGGGGCAATCAAAGAAGCAGCACGCGCCGTTGTCGTTGGTCGCGACGGCGGTGAGCGTGGCGGTCCAGTTGCTGCCGCAGTCAACGCCGGAGAAGAACTGCGGCGAGAGGAAGGCGCGATACGTACCGGGGTCCAGGACGACGCTCACGATGACGTTCTGACAGGCGTTCCCCGTGGCGCTGGCGAGGATCGCCTGCTGCGCGCCGCAGGTGTCGTTGAGGATCGCGGCCTGGACGAGGAACTGCGCCTTGACGGTCCAGGTGACGGTGCTGCGAGACGGGATGGTGAAGGTGAACCAGTCCGTGTCACGACCGACGCCGCCGGGAACAAGATAGGTTCCCGAGAACCCGCAGAGAGTTTGACCGGGGGTGATGGAGCCGTAGGACTCGGGCGATGAGCCGCAGCCGGAGTTGGTGGTGTCCACGTAGCCGTCGAAGCAGAAGGTTTCGCCTTCAAGGACGCCGCCGGGCGGGCAGTTGAAGCTGCACTCACCTGCGCAGAAGACGGGGTTGGAGCAGGCGCCGGCGTCGGAGAGGGTGAGCTTGAAGTTGCCAGTCTGGGACTGATAGCCGGAGACGAAGATGTAGTAGACCGCGCCGGACTGCGAGCACCAGGTGAGTTCCGCACGGGCGCTGCAGGCGCCGGGGCCGTCCTCGTTGGCGGCGACACAGGTGAAGATTCCCGAGCTGCAGTTGTTGCAGTACACGCGGAGCTGGGAGTCGAAAGTCGTAGCGGCGTCACACGTCGAGGCCTTGATGCTCCGACCGTTCCCGGTAACGCGGTACCAGACACCGCCGGACTGCAGCGTCAGGCCGCAGCTATTGATGGTGTCGATGCCTGCGAAGATGGTGGAGCCGTTGGTCACGGACGCGGGCTGGATGACCTGCGCGGTGTCGCAGTCGTCGTTGGCCGGCAGATCATTGAGCGGGCAGGTGCCTTGAACGGTCTGGCAGGTTGTGCCGTCGCCGCGATAGATGCCGCCGAGGTTCTCGCAACTGGTCCGCTGGACATCGGTGCATTGCTGGAGCGGGAGGCAGCAGGCGCCGAAGGTGGAGAGGGCGCAGGGGCAGGTGACGCTGAGCTGGTAGCGCGCGCGGGCGGCGTCGTCGGGGACGAGGACCTGAATCAGGTACTGCACACCGACATTGGTGGGGAAGCAGAGCTTGGTGAGCAGATTGGTGGGCCCGCAGCCCTGGGTGGCGCAGTTCTCGTTGACCAGATTGAGCGGGCAATCGCCGGTGAAGACGGCAAGGCTCAGATCGAGCGCCAGCGGATCAACGTTACTGGCGTTGCAGGCGCTGATCTCGATGGGCTGGCCGGTTCCGGTGATGCGGTACCAGACTGAACCGACACCGGAGATGCTGCAGAGTGACTGCGGCTCGGTGGGGGTGACGGTGGCGTTGCGGAGGTCGGCGATGACCGTTTGCCCGCAGGAGAGGGTGATCGGTGCGGAGCATGCGTCGTTGGATGGTGAAGCGCAGGAGTTGGCGGAGCAGAAGCTGTTCTCGCCGAGGTAACGCCCGCCGAGCTGCAGGCAAGCGGCCTGCGACTCGACGATCTGGCACCCAGCGGGCGAGAAACAGCATGCGCCGCCGGGGCAGGGGGACTCGCAAAGCAGTTCGGCTTGATATTGCTCGCCGCAGGCAAAGGTCGGTTGATCGAAATCGGGCGCGACGAAGAACCACCAAGTGCCGGGGGGCAGACAGACGGTCACGCTGGCGACCTGTCCGGCGTTCGCGATGGAGAATGGGTTGACGTTGGTGGCGAGTGCGCAGTTGGCGATGCCGTTGGTTCCCGCGACGAGCCCCGCGACGACGCGGAACTCGGCGGTGACACGGAAGGTGAGTTGCTGCTGCTGCGTGACGGTGATCTGGTACCAGTCGGTGTCGCGTTCGTTCCCGGTGTACTTGGAGGTGCCGCAGACGGTGAGGCCGCAGTCGATGGGGCTGAACTGCTCGAAGATCGAGCCGCAGCCGCCGTTCGGGTCCGTGAGACCGCCGCATTGGGGATCGAACTCGAAGAGCCAGTTGGGGTCGCAGACGACATCGAACGTGCCGCGTTCGACGGATTGACGCACGGCCTGCGGGTTGGGGTTGATGCGCGAGAAGGTGACACCTTCGGCGTCATCCGCGCGCGCGATCGCGAACGGCAGCAGGATCGCCCAGCACAGAAGCATCAACCGCCAGCGGAACTCACGCATCAGCACCTCAGCATCGACTCCACTCGAATACGCCGCGAGCGGGCGGCGGTTCCCGAGTGGTTCCCGGACCCGCTCTGTTGAGCGATCAGCGGGGATGGCAACAATAGATCGGACCCCGAGCATCGGACCTTGCACACAGACGCCCGAGGTTGGGAGAAGTTCCGAACGCAACCCGACCGGCGAGGGCCTGGGAAGGTTCAGGAGGCGGATTCGCGGTCGGTGAGCAGTTCAACCGAGCGCTTGGGCTCAATTCCGCCGGAGGGCGGAGGCGGCGTCGGGGCCGGCTGGCCGAGGAGGCCCTGGCGGAGCGCCGCGGCGGCGC
>JBGSZV010000152.1:0-6496 GCA_041750235.1 Phycisphaerales bacterium | reverse complement strand
GGCAGCCTCCGCCGCCGCAATCACCCGGGCGCCGTGATCACCGACCCCGTGGAGGCGGGTGAGCAGGCCGTGTCGATAGCGGTCGATCGGCGAGCCGACTCGATCTGCCTCCACTCCGACACGCCGGGCGCCATCACATTGGCCCCACACGTCCAGCGGGCGCTCCGGGCACTTCGATGAGAAGTCGGGAAGCTACTGTCTGTTTGAAAGCAATACTGTGCGGCAGTAGAATGGTTTCATGTATCGCTGGCCACGAATGCCAAGTCTGAGGACGATCGCGCTGACGTGGCTGGCGCTGCTGTACGGGATCTTGAGCGTCGGAATCCTGCCGTCGCCCGCCATGATTGTCAGGTGGTGCGGGCGTCTGACGTTTGAGCGGTTCCCGTGTGAGAACTGCGCCTGCGGCTGCGCGTCGGCCCACGAGTGCTGGACGGCGTGTTGCTGCCATTCGACGCCTGAGCGGCTGGCGTGGGCCATCCGCGAGGGGGTGGAGCCGCCTGAATCGGTGGAGTTTACCGATGCGGAGTGGATGGCCGCTGCGAACCACCTTCGACCGGGCAGTGCCACGTGCTCGATGTGCGTCGTCTCGATCAAAGGCAGGCTGGCAGATGGGGTTGCGGTCGCCGCCGAGCCGGATGAGGGATCCTGCTGCGGCTCTGCCGACGAAGGCGCTGCATGCTGCGACACTCACGGTGGTTGCCGCGAGCCGGAGCAGACCTGCGGCGTAAAGACGAAGTTGCCCAGTTCGATGCCGTGCGCCTCGGCGCTTTCCTGCAAGCGGCAGATGGCGATGTTGGCGATGGCTCCGCTGCCCGCGACTCCGCGGGAGCGTGTTGTGATCGTGGAGCCGGCCGCTGAGCCTGAAGAAAGCTTCTCGCGTCCGGTGGATTGGCGGGCGGTGACCCGCAGTGTCGAGTCTGACGACCCTCCTCCCAGGTGTTGACGACGCTCGATCCTTGAGTTGTTCGGTCTTCCGCCTGAGGTGCCGGAGCGCTGCTTCGGCATCATTGGAGATGTCGCGTGCGCATTCACATGCCACGGCGTGGTCGCCGCCGCGCGTTCACGCTGGTCGAGTTGCTGGTGGTCGTTGCCGTCATCGCGCTTCTGATCGGGATGCTGCTGCCGGCCTTGGCACGTTCGCGGGAGGCGGCGCGGAGCGTGCAGTGCATGAGCAACATGCGGCAGCTTGGCGTTCTGACGCAGTCGTATGCCCATGACTACCGCGGCGTCATGCCGCGCAGTCAACACTCGGCGTTCCCTCACCGGGTGGCGCCGTGGGGATACGCCTTCTTTGCGTACATCACGGGCGATTCGTACAAGTCTGACGATGTCGCCTGGAGGAACGTGCTGAACGGCGTCTACCGGTGCCCGCGGGACTCCCGCACCACGCGTTGGTCCTACGGCTTCAACGTCTACTTTGAACTCTCCAAGGCCGAGATCGGCTCACGCACGTGGAATCGGGTTTCGGCAGCGCCATTTCCGGCAGCGACCGTGCTGTTTGGAGAACTCAAGGACAACGCCACGGCCGATCACGCCATGGCGCACTTCTGGACGCAGTATTCATCAACCCCGGAGATCGCGGCGGACCGTCACGGGCGCACGTGCGTGCACCTGTATCTCGACGGCCACGCCGCGAATCAGTCGTTTCTGGTTTCGTTCGACCGCGCTCGCGGTCGTGATCAGTGGAATCCCGCGACCGCGCACTAGCGGTTGCTTGACTGGAGATATGCACCATGACTCTGAATCGCCTTCTTGGTTCTTCCGCCCTTGCTCTTCTGGTTTGCGTCGGCGCTGCCGAGGCTGATATGCCGCAGATGGGCGGCGAGATGGAGCACATCATGCTCCATTTGCACATGGGAAACATGCTGGAAGCGCATGTTCACAATGCGGGTCCGCTCACGCTCTTCAACTACAACGAGTCCTACATGGGCAACGCCGGCGTGCTCAATGGGCAGTGGTACAACTCCCAGTACGGCTGGATGGTGGAGGGCTTCTGGGCGCCGCCGTCGGGATCGGTCATCTGGATCGAGCAGGTGAGCGCCACGCCGGGGCTTCACTGCTACAGCGGCGGGACCATGATGAACATGGGGTCGTTCGCGCCGATCTTCGGGACCGACGGCTCTTCGCCGCGCATTCAGTGGGACGGCCTGATGCTCCACAACTGGTACGCGGCGACTGCGCCGGGCACGTACTCGGCGACGTACTCCATCTACTTCGGGGACGTCAACGGGAATCCGACACCGGGGTACATGCCGGCGCAGGCGACGCTGTCCTGGGAGATGGCGCCGCCGCCCTGCAGCGGTGATGTCAACGGGGACCTGCTGGTCAACGGCGCGGACCTTTCCGTGCTGCTGGGGAACTTCGGCGGAACCGTTGAAGAGGGCACTGACGGTGACCTGAATGGCAATGGGGTCGTCAATGGTGCGGACCTGTCGGTGTTGCTCAGCCGATTCGGTCTTGGCTGTTGAGTTGAGAGATATGTGAATGAAAGACGCCCCCGCGTTGCGATGCGCAGCGCGGGGGCGTTGTTGTTGACTGGATGGTGGACTTCGGTCAGCGTTTGATGCACAACTCAACGAGGGATCGGACATTGTCGGTGTGTTCGAGCGACATGATCGCCTTCGCCAGGGTGTCGCATGCGGACTTACCGATGACGCTATCGCCCAAGGCGTGGAACTTCACGCCGATTTCCTCCTCGGTCATCGGGTCGCGCGGGTCGCCCTTGGGGACATCCACGCGGGTGGCGTAGCTTTTGCCATCGGTGGTGGTGATCGTGACGCGGCTGGGCTGGAACTTGGGGAAGAGGCTCTCGAACTCCTGGTTGGCGACGACTTTGACCTTGTCCATCACGGGGATCAGGCTCTTGTCGAGGACGCGCTCTTCCTTGAACTGGAGCGGCGTCACCATGCCGTCAACGAGTCCGACCGCCATGCAGTAGGGCAGGGAATGGTCGGCGGTCTCCTTGCTGTCGGGGCGGTACTTGTGCGGATCGCCCAAGATGTCCGCCGCGCGGGCGATGACTTCGACCTTGATCTCGGCGACCTGATCGGGCTTGAGCTTGTTCTCCTTCACGCACTTCATCATTGCGGTGAGGGGCGCGTGGCTGAGCGCCTCGATGGGGAAGCTTTTCATGCCGCAATCGATGATGCGGTAGTGGTCGCTCTGGCCTTTCGGGAGCTTGTCGAGCAGGATGCTCGTGTCGAACTTCGCGGGCGCTCCCTTGTAGTGCACGTGGCCGAAGACGGCGTAGAGGCCCTCCTTGCCGTCGATCATGTGCTCGGGGCCGGAGTAGCCGCGCTTGGCGAGCATGGCGGATTCGACGCCCATGCGGGTGGCCCAGGGGTCGACCGTGTTCTTCATGTTGGTGAGCTTGCCGGCGGTCGAGGCGCCGGGGGAGAAGGACCGCACGGCACTGATGCCGATCGCCTGGACCATCTGATCGACGGTCAGTCCGAGCACGCGTCCCGCCGCGATCGGAGCGGCGAAAGCGGTGAGGGTGGCGTGGTGCCAGCCGTACTCGCGGACGCCGGGGATGCCGAACTCGCAGAGCCGCTGCTCGACTTCGTACGCGATGATGGTGGCGAGGATGAGGTCCTTCCCCGACTTGCCGAGCATCTCGCACAGCGCCAGCGGCCCGCAGATGATGTCGGAGGGATGGCAGGGGTCGGCCTTCCAGTAGATGTCGTTGTAGTCCATGGCCCGCACCATGTGCGAGTTGAGGAATGCGGCATCGACGGGGTTGGTCTTGAAGCCGGTGACGAAGCACGTGGCGGGTCCGCTGCCACGTTCGTTGACTTTCGCGCCCGCCATTTCGCGGTGGTGGGCGAGCAGGATGTGGGCGTCCTCCTGCCCGCTGCCGCCGAGCGCGCAGCCGATCGAGTCGAACCAGTAGAGCTTGGCGGTCTGGACCGCCTTGGGCGAGAGGTCCTCGTACTTGAGAGCGCAGGCCCACTCGGCGAGCGCGTGTGAGAGGAACTTCTTGTTGGGATCAACAGGGCCGCTGGCCATCGTGGGCATCCTTCATCTTTGAGAGAACTACATGGGCACCGATGTCAGCCCCATCGCGCGTCGCCACGCGCTGAGCTGGCCGAGGTGCCCCGTTTCGTGCTTGACCATGAGCGTCACCAGCATCTCGCCGGTACGGGGGTGCATCGTTCGCCACCGCTCAAGCGGTGTGGGGGACAGGAAAATCTCCGGATGCGCCGATTCGAGCGCTCTCTCGGCATCCGCGTGAAGGCGCTGGTACTCAGTGATGAGCACCTCTGGGGGCGGGTACTCCGCCGGGTTGTTCACCACCTTGGACTTCTGGCCGTAGCGGTGGTCCATCATGTCCTCGAATGATTCACCGCGGAGCATCGCGGTCGCGATCGGCGCGTAAACATTGAGGTGGGCGAAGATCCACCCCGGGTGGTTCATCGTCCGCCCGGGGACTGGTTGGGCGATCCACTGTTCTGGCGCGAGATCGCCGACGAGCCTCAGCGCGTAGGCGCCGTTGCGCTTCCAGGTGATCAGGATGGCGCTGGCAATGACTTCCATGGCTTACCCCGCGTACCTCGCGACTTCCTTCGCCACTTCGATCGTCGTGTTCTTTCCGCCCATGTCGTACGTCCGGACCTTGCCTTCCTTGACGACTCGCGCCACGGCCGCTTCCAGGCGTGTTGCCTTGTCCGCTTCACCGAGCCAGTCGAACATCATCTTGGCGGTGAGGAGCATCGCCATCGGGTTGACCTTGTACTGGCCGGCGTACTTGGGGGCGCTGCCGTGGGTCGGTTCGAAGACGGCGTACTTGTCGCCCAGGTTCGCCGAGGGGGCGAAGCCGAGCCCGCCGATCAGGCCGGCGCAAAGGTCCGACACGATGTCGCCGAACATGTTCTCGGCGACGAGCACCGAGTAGTCCTGGGGGTTCTTGAACATCCACATGCAGATGGCGTCGATGTTCGCTTCATCGGCCCAGATGTCGGGGTAGCTCTTGGCGACCTCGCGGAAAACGCGGGTCATCAGGCCGCCGGTCTCGCGGAGCACGTTGGGTTTCTCGATCAGCGTGACCCGCTTTCGGCCGGTCTTCTTGGCGTACTCGAAGGCCCGCTTGCAGATGCTCGTGCAGCCCTGCTTGCTGACAATTCGCGTCGAGAGCGCGACGTTTTCCAGGCCCTTGTCCTTCCAGGGCTTCATCTTCGGGTTTGCGCACAGCGCGGTGTAGACCGCCTCCGGCAGGGGGAAGAACTCGACTCCGCCGTACATCCCCTCGGTGTTCTCGCGGAAGACGACCTGATCGATCATGACATCGGCGCCGGACGGGTTGGCGATGGCGGTGCCGCGGTAGTTGAGCGGGTTGCCCGGGTAGCTCTTGCACGGGCGCATGTTGGTGTGCAGATTGAACATCTGCCGGAGCTTGACGATCGGAGAGAAGTAGACGAGCCCCTTACCCTTGAGCTCGGGGATGAGTTCTTCCTTGGCCTCATCCTGCGGCTTGCTGGTGATCGCGCCGAAGAGGCCGCAGGTCGTCCCCTGGAGCGCCTTGACCGTGCGGTCGGGCAGGGCGTTGCCCTCCTTGCACCAGAACTCCCACCCGATGTCGCACGGCACGTATTCCGCGTCGAACTTCATCGCGTCCAGCACGAGCCGGGTCGCTTCCATCACGTCATTGCCGACGCCGTCTCCGGGCATCCAGGCGATCGAGTACTTGGCCATCTCAACGAACCTCCAGTGGTGCTGCTTGAGTCAGTGGTGATTCAGCCCGGAATGGCTTTCTTGAGTCGTGCCGAAACGACGTTCTCCGCTCCGCCCGCGACCACCAGTTCCTGCGCGACCGGGCTGAGCGCCGGGAACACGAAGGACTGGCCGTCGCAGGTGATGGTCGAGTGTGTGTAGTCGATGGTGATCTCCGGCCCGACGGCGGTGGGGGCCATCTTCTCGCCGAGCGTCTGGCGCAGGTGCGCGACGAACTCGGGGCACTCGAAGACGACGAAGCCGTTGTTGAAGGCGTTGCGCTTATACGTCTCGCTGAAGCTGGTGGCGATGACACAGGGGATACCGAAGTGCTTGAGCGCTGTCGCCGCCTGCTCACGTGATGAGCCAGTGCCGAAGTTCAGGCCTGAAACGATGATGTCCCCGGCCCGTGCCATGGCGCGGAGGTTGGGGTCGTAGTTCTCGAAAATGAGCCCGGCCATCTGCTCGGGGGTCAGTGCATCGTTGTAGGTGTGCTTGCCGGCGTAGATGCCGTCGGTATTGAGGTTGTCCTTGTTCAGGAACAGGACGCGCCCTTTCACCACCGCCGGGAAACCGTCGAGCACCTTGACCGATCCAACGGCCGCCTTCTTCGACGGGTTCACCCGCACGCTTGTGATCGCGGGTGTGTTCGGATACTTCGTCGGCGCACAGATGAACCCGTTGAGCGCGCTCGCAGCGACCACGGCCGGTGAGCCCAGGTAGACCAGTCCTTCGCGGTCGCCCATGCGACCTTCGAAGTTGCGGTTGGTCGCTGAGATGCCGACCT
>JBGSZV010000151.1:0-3931 GCA_041750235.1 Phycisphaerales bacterium | reverse complement strand
GCGCGGCGGCGGATGCGCTGGGCATCGCGGCGGCAGCGGACGCCGACGGCAAGGTGAACGGGACGAACCTGCAGTCGCGCTGGATCGGCCTGGCGACCAAACTCGAGGACCTCAACGGCGGCAAGGGTATCGGCACGGGCGAGTTCCGCATCACGAACTCGGCCGGCGCCACCAAGCTCTTCAAGGTGACCAGCAGCCAGAAGACCGTCGATGACCTCATCCAGTTCGTCAACGCGCAGGGTCTCAACGGCATCACGGCCAAGCTCAACACGCAGGGCGACGGCATTGTCTTTGAGGACACGAGCAACGGGTCGGGCAAGCTGAAGATCAGCGACAGCAGCGGCACCGTTGCCAAGAGCTTGAATCTCGTCGGCGAGCACGATGTGACCGCGGGCGTGGCGAAGGCCGACGGCTCGTACGAGCGGACCGTGACCTTCGAGGCGACCGATTCGCTGCAGAAGGTCGTGAACAAGATCAAATCGGCGGGCGTGGGCGTTTCCGCCACGATCATCAACGACGGCAGTTCGTCGGCCCCCTACCGCCTGAGCTTCACATCGCTCACGTCGGGGCGCGTCGGGCGCGCGATCATCGATACCGGCGATATCGACATGAACTTCCAGACCCTCTCCGAGGGCGAGGATGCGCTGGTGTTCTTCGGTTCGACCGATCCGGCGACCGCCGTGCTGCTGACGAGTTCGAGCAATGTGCTGGACAACGTGGTGCAGGGCGTTTCGATCGATCTGAACGCGACGAGCACCGAGCCGGTCGAGGTGGTGGTGGCGAAGAACAATGAAGCCATCGAGAAGTCGATCGAAGACTTCGTGAAATCGTTCAACGGCGTGTTCGAGGCGATCGATCGGTACGACACCTACGACCAGGAGAGCAACACGCGCGGCATTCTGCTGGGCGACACGACCGCGAGCAACGTGCGGCAGAGCCTGCTGCGCGCGGTGCAGTCCAAGCCGACCGGCGTTGATGGCGAGTACCAGTTCCTGTTCCAGGTGGGCGTGCGCATCGGCCCGGGCGCGAAGCTGGAGTTCGACCGCGACCGCTTCCGCACCGCGATGGCGGCGGACCCCGAGGGCGTGAAGGAACTGTTCGCGGCGAAGGTGCTCATCCCCAATGAGCCCGTCGAAGTCCGACCGGGCGTGACGGTCGCCGACACGACCGATGATTACAGCCGTCTGGGCGTGGCCGAGCAGATCCGGCGGCTGGCGGACTCGATGACCAACAGCGTGGACGGCCTGCTGACGCAGCGGAACAAGGGCATCGACACCCAGATCAAGCTGCAGAACCAGCGGATCGACAACATCGACATCCAGTTGGGGACCAAGCGGCAGAAGCTGGAGAACCAGTTCCTGGCGATGGAGAAGGCGATCGCCTCGATGCAGACGCAGTCGAATGCGCTGAGCGGGCTCTCGAATCTGGGCTAAAACTGCGCTTGACGGACCGAATCGTGTTATCGCTCAACGCCACCGCGTGGCGCGCCGATAAGGCTCACATCGCATGGCATTCGACGTCAACAACCCGTACTTCCGCACCAAGGTGATGACCGCCAGCCAGGAAGAGCTGCGCCTGCTGCTGCTCGAGGGCTGCGTGCGGTTCCTGCGCGAAGGGCGGGAGGGTCTGGAAGCACGCGACTACGAGAAGAGCTACTCGGGCTTCAGCCAGGGCAAGGCGATCATCATCGAGTTGCTCAATGCGCTGCGGCCGGAAGTCGCGCCGGAGCTTTGCAAGAATCTCAGTGCGCTTTACACGTACATGTACACCACGCTCACCGAGGCGGTGCACGCCAAGGACTTCGGGCGCATTGACGAGGTGATCGCCCTCGTCGAGTACGAGCGCGAGACGTGGGTGATGCTGATCGAGAAGATCGCCGCCGAGAAGGCGGGGACGAGCGGCGCCACACCGAATGCAGCACCCAAGGGCTTCACGGATCCCAGCGAGGTCGCGATGCGGCCGGCGCTGTCGATCCGCGGGTGAGCCGGCGTTGCTGAACAACTGAATCAAGCGCGGGCGAGTTCGGCCGCGAGACCTTCCATCGCGAGGCCGAGTTGCACATTGGAGCGCAGCTGGATTTCGGTGTCATGAATGCGGTCGATGGTGCGCAGGGCGCGTTCGACGCCGTCCGGGCTGGTGCCTGCCTCGGCGCGGAGTCGGGCGCGGGCGCGTTCGGCGAGCATGGAAAACAGGTGCTTGGCGCCGGCGTGATTGGCGGCTTCCTTGCTGGCGTTGCCGCGGGCCTTGACCCATTCGGCGGCCCATTCATCCACGAGCTTGGCCATGGCGGCGCCGAGATCGGGTCGGTAGCGTCCGCGCTCGGTGTCGGCGAGCATGGGCTCGAGTTCCTGCGCCCAGCGGTAGAGGCCGGTCTGGTGCGCCAGGAGCGCGCGCCCGGGCGATCCGGCGGCGAACGCAAGGGTCCAGGCGAGCTCCGCGCCATCAATCGGCAGCTTGGCGCGTTTGATCCACGCCTGCATCGCCTTGTCATCGAGTGCGCCGAAGCCGACACGCTGGCAACGGCTGCGGATCGTCGGGAGCAGGCGGTCCTCGGCGGTGGTGATAAGGAAGATGAAGGTGCCGCCGGGAGGCTCTTCGAGCGTTTTGAGGAGGGCGTTCTGGCCGCTGGAGTCGAGCAGATCGGCCTCGTCGATGATGAAGACCTTGTTGTGGCCCATCGACGGCGTCTTGTTGACCACCGGCTCGAGCGACTTGCCGACGACCGTGCCGCCGAGCATCCGTTCGCGGAGGAGGTCGATGGGGATATTGAGCTGCTTGCGGTCGCGGAGGTGGCTGAACTCGCTGACGGCGGCGAGTTCCTTGGTGATGATGTGAAGATCGGGGTGCGTTCCGGCGCCGATCAACTGCTGCACGCGGCTGCCGGGATCGGACTCGATCTCGCCGGCGAAGTTGGGCTGAGCGGTCGGATCAAGCAGGATGCCCGCGAATGCTTCCGCGGTGGTGCGCTTCCCGACGCCGACGGGACCGGCGAAGATCCAGGCGTGGTGAAGGCGTCCCGAGGTGAGAGCGGCGCGGATGGTGCGGACGCCGGCATCCTGACCGAGGATCGAGTTGAGGGTGGGCGGGGTCACATGGAGAGTGTAGTCAAGATCAATGGTGGATTCGTTTCGGTTCACTGCGCGTTCCGTGGCGGCGTGCTCGCGTCAACCATTTGCTTCAATAATGTTTGCAACTCGTCCGCATTCACCTGGATGACGCCATTCGGTGTGCGGATGAGACCTTGATTGGTGCACTCAAGTGTGAGCTTCTCCATTCCATCAGCCGATGTCATTGTTAGGGCCGCGATTCCGGGCTGCTTCTGGTCTTGAGCGACGACGCCCGCCATCATGAGCTCACACAGAGCGAACGTGATCTCTCCCTCGACGCGCACGGGCACCCGTTCAGTATCGCCGCCGAGCAAGAAGACCTCGCCTGACGTGATCGCCATGCTCTCACACAAAGGGGATGGTTGTCGGTCGCAGGCAAACATCATTGCAATAGTGATCAGCGCGATCGCACAGCGAGCATTCCGCACAAAAAGCGACCAAGATCTTGGCACAGTTCACCTCAGACAAGGCTTGTCACTTTGTAGCCTCGCGATCGCTACTGAAGGAAAATTTGCTTCATTGCGGCCGCAAGTCGTTCGTACTGCTCAGTCGAATTGTACAGCTGGGCGGAGATGCGCACCCAGCGCCTCGGCCACTGGGGCCACGGGGTAATAGGGACTTGGATGTGGTGCTCGGCGATCAGGCGGTTCTGCAATGGGTCGTGGTACTGGCCGGGGCCCGGCGTCGGGGCGGGACCAACGGCATCGGGGAGCTGCACGCTCGCGATGGAGCCGATCATCTCGTCGGGCGCGGGCGGCGATGCCCCGAGTGCCGTGCAGAGCAGGTCGCGGCCCTTGAGTGCGAGCGCGCGGTTGCGACGAAGG
>JBGSZV010000150.1:0-3235 GCA_041750235.1 Phycisphaerales bacterium | reverse complement strand
GTGATGTGCCGTTGGGATGATCGACGCGGGTCATCACGGCTTCGCCGCCGAAGGCTCGGACGGCGCGTTCGACGCGCTCGTGGTCGCAGGCGATGACGACGCGGTCGATGCCGCGCGAGGCGCGGGTGGCCTCGTAGACATGTTGAACCAAAGGCTGGCCGGTGTCGGCGGCGAGGACTTTTTCAGGGAAGCGCGTCGAGGCGAGCCGCGCGGGGATGATCGCGATGACGCGTTCGGATGGCATCGGTCATCCGCGGGGGCCGCGGAGTTCCTTGACGAGGGCCTGGAGTTGCTCGCGGCGTTCGCGGATGTCGCGGAAAGTGATCTGCTGGATGGCGATGCCGGAAGCGAGCTTGAGCGCTTCTTCTGCGGAGGAGACATCGCGGTTCTCGCTGGCGCGCTTCGAGAGCGTGACCATGAGGTTGTAGCGGAGGGAGAGACCCAGTTCATCGCTCACGGACTCGTGCGTTTCGATGGCGCGGCGGAAGGTGCCCTCGGCTTCGTCGAGCCAGCCCATCGAGAGGAAGGACTGGCCCAGGAGATTCTGCACCGTGTTGGCGATGCCCGGGGCCTGCTGAGCGACCTGGAACTGCTCGATGGCCTTCTCGTGGTTCCCGACGTCGTAGTAGCGGCGGCCGAGTTCGTATTTGAGCTTGAGGTCGGTCGGGTAGTTCTCGACGCGCTCCTCGAACTCTTTGATCTCGGCCTCGCGGAACTGACGGAGGGCGGACATGTACTGCTTGCGCTGCTCGCTGCCCTCAGGAGTTTCCTTGGCGGCGTCGCGCAGCTCGATGATCTTGCGGCTGTGAACGCGGAGGCGGATGTCGCCCGCGAGCTGCTTAAAGCGATACGTGCGGGTGGTTTCAAAGCCCTTCATCAGAACCTTGAAGGCGAGTGCTTCATCTTCGGCGGTGCCGCGTTCGAGGAGGCTCTTGGCAAACTTCTGGATGGCGGCCGGATCGTTGGGGCGGGTCTCGTAGTCGGTCTTGTTGTTGAGGATGACGCGTTCGAGCGTGTCCTCGCTTTTGACGAGACGTTCTTCCTCTTCGCGCTTGCGCTGGGCCTCGATATCGCGGACGTTGGCGCGGAACCCGCCGGCGGCGCCGGACTTCTCGTAGCCGCCCTTGGTCATCGTGGCCTGCGCGGACAGATTCCGCGTCTCGGCCTGCAGCTTGGCGTCACTCGGGTCGATTCGGCACGCCGCTTCTCCCGCCTGCACGGCACGCTCGAACGCGCCGAGCTGAGAGAACAGGCGCATCATCGTGACGAGATGGTCTTTCTTGGCCTTGGGGTCTTCGAGGGCGGCTCGGAGGGTTCGGGTGCCGATGAAGAAGGCGGGCTCATCAAGGCTCAGCTTGACGGCGGCTTCCATCGCCTTGATGCCGAGCTGGTAGTCCGTCGGTTTCACGCCCCAGTTGAGCAGCGCCTGGAGGTACCGGTCGATGGGTGTCTTGCCCTCGAAGTTCTTGGACTGGTCCTTGGTGGGGCCTTTGAGCTTGGGGTTCTCGTTGGCGAAGGACTCAGCGGAGGCCATGAAGCCTTCGAGACCGGACATGCTGGTCGGGTCTTTGCCCAGCCCCTGAAGCCAGAGGGTCATCGCGTACTCGTAGTTGGTCGAGTCGTGGACCGTCTTGGCGGGGTCAAAGAACTTGCGCGCGGTCGCAGGATTGGGGGTGAACTTCCCGGCACCCTCGCCGACGGAGGCATCGCCGGCGGCTGCGCTGCCGGGCTTGGCCGGCTCGTCGTCCTTTTTCTTGAACAGTCCGAACGCCACCGCGATCTCCCGAAGTTCAGGGTTCCCGACGGAGCAATACGTTCGGCTCACGCGGGGGGATTCGCCATGCTAAAGGATCGGTCGCCGATCGGCCATCGACCTGTGTGCACCACGGGGCTCAAAGTCCGCCCTACACTCGCGTTATGGGCGTTGACGTGGGCAATCTGCGCATCGTGAGCTATCCGGCTTCGGTCCTGCGAAAGCGGGCGGAGGCGGTCCCGGCGGTCACCGACGAGGTCCGGGAGGTCGCTCGCCGGATGATCGAACTGATGTTCGAGGCCGAGGGTGTCGGGCTGGCGGCGCCTCAGGTCGGGCTGGGGTGGCGGATGTTCGTTTGCCACGTGCCGGAATCGGATGACCCCGAGGATGAACGCTCCCTCACGAGCGATCCCGTCTCGGCGACCAGAGACCCCATGGTCTGCATCAACCCCGTGCTCAGCGAGCCGGAGCGCGATCTGGTGTCGTACGAAGAAGGCTGCCTGAGCCTGCCAGACATCCGCGGCGATGTGCGGCGGCCGTCGGCGATCACGCTCACCGCGC
Source organism: Phycisphaerales bacterium (assembly GCA_041750235.1). Taxonomy (GTDB): domain Bacteria; phylum Planctomycetota; class Phycisphaerae; order Phycisphaerales; family UBA1924; genus JBGSZV01. The sequence continues at coordinate 921 of JBGSZV010000150.1, read as the reverse complement.
AGGGGCTCGATGGCAAGCGATTTACACTCCGCGGCTACGGCCTGCTCGCGCGGTGCTGGCAGCACGAGTTTGATCACCTCGAAGGGGTGCTCATCCTCGACCGCATGACCCAACCCTCCAAGATCAAGAACCGCCAGGCGGTCCGCTCGCTCGAGGCGGAGGCGCGGTTGCTGTGAGGATCGTCTTCTTCGGATCGGGGGCGTTCGGCGCACCCACGCTGCGCGAGCTGCGGGCGCACCACGAGGTGCTCGCGGTGGTGACGCAGCCTGACAAGCCCGCGGGGCGATCGCGGCAACTCTCCCCCACTCCCATCGGGGAGCTCGCGGTTGAGCTTGGCATCATGTCGATCCACAAGCCCCCCAACGTGAACGAGCCGGCAATGGTCTCGGCGATCCGTGGCTTGAACGCCGATGCGTGGGTGGTGATCGCCTTCGGGCAGAAGCTCGGGCGCTCGCTGCTCGACGGCGTCTTTGCCATCAATCTTCACGCGAGCCTGCTGCCGCGCTGGCGGGGGGCCGCGCCGATCAACCACGCCATCCTCGCGGGCGATACGCTGACGGGGAACAGCGTGATCACGCTGGCGGACAAGATGGATGCGGGGCTGGTGCTCGGGCAGTCGCGGCGGGCGATCGAGGCTTCGGTGACCACCGGCGAACTGCACGACCTGCTCGCTGCCGACGGGCCGGCGCTGGTCAGCCGCGTGCTCTCTGAACACACGGCCCGGCGCGTGACGGGCGACGCACAGGACGATTCACTGGTCACCATCGCACCGAAGCTGGCGAAGACCGACGGCTGGGTCGAGTTCGCGGAGGCGGCGGAAGTGTGCCGTCGGCGGGTGAACGGGCTGAACCCGTGGCCTTGCGTGGGGGTGAAGTTCCGGGGCGCCGGGCTGAAACTGCTGCGGGCAACCGCGCGGGACGC
>JBGSZV010000149.1:0-6095 GCA_041750235.1 Phycisphaerales bacterium | reverse complement strand
CAGCACCTCCCGGCACGCCTCCCCGTGGGCCGTCAGGAACCCCGCAAAGCCGCAGGTCCCCGCCGCCGCCAGCCGTCGAACGCTCCCTCGGGCCGCCTGCAATGCCGCCCCACGTCCCCACCAGCCCTCCGCGGGGAAGATCACGGTCCGGAGCCACTCCAGCAGCGGCATGCCGTCGCACCCCACGCTCCCGAACTGCGGCAGGTGGTTGTGGGCGTCCAGGAAAGCCGGGCAGATCAGGGCATCCCGGCCGCCCACCGAAGGCGGATCCGACCCTTTCGGGGGATCTCCGAAACCCACTTCAGCGATACGCCCGCCCACCACCCGAATCCAACCGGGTTCGGGCGAGCGAAAGGGGTCAATGAGCAAACGTCCTTGGATCAGCATGGGCGGGTGACACGTACTGGGGGTTCGGGCGACAAAGGCATCTTGCTGGGCTTCACAGCCCCCCCTATAGTCGCCGATTCAAGCATCCGACGCGACCTGAGAGACAAACCAAGCCGTTTGCCCGGGTGTCCAGGCAGGCAGAAGAGAGCAAACAGGAATGGCTTCCATGACCACCGCCAGCAAGGGCCTGGAGGGCGTAATCGCCGCCGAGACGGAACTCTCCTTCATCGACGGCGAGAAGGGCATCCTCGAATACCTCGGCATCGCCATCGGCGAACTCGCCAGCAAGAGCACCTTCGAGGAAACCGTCTTCCTCCTCTGGAACAAGCGGCTCCCCAAGAAGGCCGAACTCGAGAAGTTCACCGCCGATCTCCGCTCGCGCTACGAACTCCCCGCCGGCATGGAACAGCGACTGACCGCCCTTCCCATGGACGCGCAGCCCATGCACGTCATGCGGACCATGATCTCCGCCCTCTCACTCCACGACAAAGACCCCAACAACGTCAAGGACATGGCCGCCGTCCGCGAGAAGGCCCTCAACATCCTCGCCCACGCGCCCACCCTCCTCGCCTACTTCGATCGCTACCGCCGCGGCCTCCCCCTGGTCCACCCCGACAGGAACCTCTCCTTCGCCGAAAACTTCCTTTACATGCTCAACGGCCAGCGCCCGACGCCCGCCATGACCAAGGCCGTCGACGTCTGCCTCATCCTCCACGCCGACCACGGCCTCAACAACAGCACCTTCACCGCCCGCGTCATCACCTCCACCCTCTCCGACGTCTACTCCGCCATCACCGGCGCCGTCGGCTCCCTCCGCGGCCCGCTCCACGGCGGCGCGAACGAGGGTGTGATGGTCATGCTCAACGAGATCCCGAGCGTTGCGGCCACCGAGCAGTACGTCCTCGACAAGCTCGCCAAGAAGGACAAGATCATGGGCTTCGGCCACCGGATCTATAAGTCCTACGACCCCCGCGCCAGCCATCTCAAGAAGCTGGCCAAGAAGCTCGCCGAAGACACCGGCAACACCGACCTCTACGAAAAGAGCAGCAAGATCGAAGAGGTCATGGCGAACGCCGTTGCCGCCCGCGGCATCTACCCCAACGTCGACTTCTACTCCGCGACGACGTACCACTGCATCGGCCTGAAGCTCGACCTCTTCACCCCGATGTTCGTCCTCGCCCGCATCGGCGGCTGGGCGGCCCACATCATCGAGCAGCTCGAAGACAACCGCCTCTACCGCCCTGACGTTGACTACGTCGGACCCCACGACGCCCCCTACATCCCCATGCCCGAACGCGGCTAAGCAACTCCTCTCCCCCAGGGAGAGGACAGTCCCGATGCAAATCGAGACAGGTGAGGGCAGGCTGCGAAACCACCCCCGCGCTCAAACTGCGCGCCCTCAACACTTTCTCTCCGTCTCACCGTCTCACCCCCACATGCATTTCTCAGATATCTTCCCCCCGTGCCCGCCCCCTTCATCTACATCGCCGCCCTTCGCCGTAGCGGCTCAACCATCCTCTCCGAACTCCTCACCGATCCGCCGACCTCGTTCATCTTCCGCGAGCCCAACCTGGGCCGCCGCCGCTTCGATACCAAGCCCGACGACGTCGAACTCTTCCGCAAATACGGCATCGACCTCGAGGCCTTCGCCAAGCGCTGGTCCGGCTGGCGCAAACGCTGGATGATCCGCGGCTTCCGCAAGGAACTGATGCCGCAACTCGCCGCCCGCTTTCAGCAGATTGGCGTCAAGGAAATCTTCAACGACCACTGGCGCGCCTACCACCGCCAGTTCCCGCAGATGAAGATCATCGTCCTCGCCCGTGACCCCCGCGATCTCTACCTCTCCATCCGCGAACGCCGCCGCAAGGGCGTCAACGCCGCCAACGGCGACGTCACCCCCGAGGAAGTCTCCGGCCACCTGAATCAGCAGTTCGCGCTCCAGCGGCAGATGCTTGAGACCTGCGACTGCCTCCCCATCACCTACGAAACCCTTTGCTCCGATCCCACCGCCTTCGACAAAGTAAAAGCCTTCGTCCAAAGCCCGCTCGCAACCGCCGGCCGCGCCGGCCGCTTCAACGAAAGCAATCCGGTCCGCCAGGGCGAAGCCGCCATCCACTCAGGCAGCGTCACCACCAACCGCGTCGCCCGCTGGCAAAAAGAAACCGACCCCGCCGCCACCGCCGAAGCGCACCACGCGATGTCACTCATGCCCGACTACAACAAGTTCTGGGGCTACTCGTCCTGATTTTCGCTTTTCGCTTTTCGCTTTTCGCTTTCCCCATACCCCAGCACCGCCATCCGTCCCCGATCCAACTCCTCCACCCGCCGCCGCTGCGCATCCGTGAAGTGATTCGCCCAATCCCCGCTCACACCCTTGCGGAAAAAGCTCTTCGCATCTCCCTGCCCCGCCGTGCGCCCCGTGGTCTTCTCAAACGTGTTCGCGTCCACAATCGCCCGCACTTTCTCGTCGCTGAGTCCGACGCCGTAGTGCGCAAACACCCGCTTCATCACGCCGAAGCAGTCCGCCTTCATGTCCTCGTAGCGAACCAGCAACCCCAGATCGTTGTGCGGCCCCTCAATCGCCGTCTTCCAATCAACCGCCCACGCCAGCATCTCGTCGTACAGCCGCTCGATGAAGAACGTCACCGCTTCCTCGGTGTCCATCCCTTTCGTATCCTCATAAAACGCGTTCTCCTCGCGGTTCTTCACGAAGTACGCCCAGCTCACGATCTGGTCACGCGGATCGCGGATCAGCACCACATACGCCCGACCCAGTTCCCTCAAGACCTTCAGATTTCCGGGGGTGGGGGAGGTGTGCGTCTTGCTCACCGTGTACCCCGCCGGCACACGCCGCATCTCTTCCAGCACCAGATCGTGAAACCCCGGCGCCTTCAGCGTCTGCCGGTTCATGCTCTCCGGAAGCCACCGGAACACACCCGGGATGTCCTGCATCATGTTCGACAGCCACGTGCTGCCGCTCTTGGGCTGACAGATCGCCAGCATGTTCCGGTTCGGGTACTTGTAGACCCGCTGATAGATCTCGCGCTGCAGCCTTCTCCACGGCTTGCCCCGCAGCATCCGCGGCAGCCACCGCTGCTTCCGCGGCCCCACGCCCGACCCGCCCGGTCGCTCGTACCGCTTGGGCTTGAAGAGGCTCACCAGGAAAGATCTCGCTCGTAGCCCAGCTCGATCAGCCGCTCACCCGCGACGCTCTTGAACGCCGCGACATGCTCCGGCGTGAAGTGGTTCTGCCAGTCGCCGCTGATCCCCTTGCGGTTGAAGCTCTTGGCGTCCGCCTGACCCGGCTCGCGCCCTGTCGCCTTCTTGAACGAATGCTTGCCGCAGATCGCCCGCACCATCTCGTCCGACAGGCCCACTTCATAGTGGTCAAACACCCGCCGCATCACCGCGTAACAGTCCGCCAGCATGTCCTCGTACTTCAGGAACAGCCCGCGCCGCTCGCCCTTGCGGTTCGGGTGCTCCGGCCCGTTCGCAACCGCATTCCGCCAGTCGAGCGGCCACGCGCTCGTCCTCGGCAGCACCTTCTCGATGTAGAAGCTGATCCGCTCCGGGATCGACAGCTTCACCGCCTCCGGCCACGACCACTCATCCCGGTACGGCAATCCCACGTAGTACGCCCAGCTCACCGCCAGGTCCCGCGGGTCGCGCATCAGCACCGTGTACGGCCGTCCTGTCTCGTGGATGATCGCCAGGTTCTCCGGCGTCGCCGACGAGTGCGTCTTTGTCACCGTGTACCCCACCGGCGCCGGCACGAAGTCCGCCCGATCAAGCTCATGCAGATTCCCGAGCTTGATGTTCCCCGGCACGAAGGTCAGGTACCCCGGAACCTCCTGCACCATCCGGAACAACCACGTCGACCCGCTCTTGGGCTGCCCGATGATGAGCAGGTTCCGGTGCGGGTAGTCGTACAACCGCTGGTTGATGGAACGCTGGATGTACCGGATCGGCTTGCCTTGCAACGCCACCGGCATCATCCGCCGCCGAAGTTTCCCAAACGAAGATCGAGCCATTTGTCGCCATTGTAAGGGTTCACCACCGATGGCACGTGGGGGGACGAACACCTCTCCGCGGAACTCAAATCTAGTTCCCCTCTCTCGGCAGCAGAGCCCTCTGTGATTCCTCCGTGTCTCTCCGTGTCCTCCGTGGTGAAATCCCCTGTCTTACAATCCGCCCATGGCGGGACCCCCCAACACCCTCTTCTTCATCGTCGGCACCGGCCGCAGCGGCACCACGCTCCTCCAGGCCATGCTCTCCTGCCACCCCCGCCTCCACATCCCCCCCGAAACCCAGTTCTTCTCCCGCTTCGACCCCGCCCTGCAGTTCGCCGACCCGCTGCATCCTGCTGAAACCGGCCGCTACCACGCCGCCATAACCGCCGACCCTTGGTGGCGCGAACTCGGCCTCCCCGAATCCGCACTCAGCGACGCCCTCGCCCAAGGCCACCGTTCGTCCCGCGATCTCTTCCTTTGGCTCCTCCGCGCCCTCTCTCCCGACAACACCAAGCCGCGCATCGCGGAAAAAACCCCGCACCACGAGAAGTACGCCAAGCGCATCATCGAACTCTTCCCGGATGCGCAGTTCATCCACGTCGTCCGCGACCCCCGCGACACCGTCGCGAGTCTCCGCAAGGAAGACTGGTGGCGCGACAAGAGTGTCCTCATGACCGCCCGCCACTGCCGCCGTGTCTACGAACGCATGCAGCAGATCGACCACGCCCTCGGCCCCAGGCGCTCCCATCGCGTCCGCTACGAATCGCTCGTCTCTGACCCCGAAGCCGAACTCCGCCGCCTCTGCACCTTCCTCGGCGAAGACTTTGACCCCCGGATGCTCCAGCACGATCAGCGACCCGACACCGGCTTCACCCCAACCGAAGCCGCCTGGAAGCAGCTCACCACCAAGCCCATCGACCCCACCCGCCACGGCCGCTACCGCGAACTCCTCACCGACCGTGAGATCGACACCGTCGAACGGGCCGTCACCCCGCCCGTCATGGCCAACCTCGGCTACGACCCCGAGCCGAATCTCCAGCGCCGCGCGACATGGCTCATCTCCGACGCCATCGAAATCACCCGCCGAAAACTGCGGGTGTAAGCCTTAGGACTCGTGATCGGGTGCCACTAAGCAGGGTCTTCCTGCTTAGTGCCGAATACCTTCCGACGAATCACCCGCCGCAATCGCGCCTTCAACGGCACCCGCCACCCGTACCTCTCACACAACCCCACCAACCGCTCCCACGCCCCGCGTTCCACCCCGCGCTTTGCCCCCTGATTGAGAAGCCACATCGCTCCCTCGCGGAAGTACTCGTCCGTCTCCGCTTCCCGCCACTTCTCGACGATGCGCGTGAAATGCTCGATCCGTCGCGTCAGATGCCGCATCGAGTTGAGATTGTCAGCAGCGGGGGGGTGCATCGTCACCTCCAGCGCCGCGACCGGATTCACCGCGATCGGCCCGACCTCCGCCACCCGCCGCAGAAACTCCCGGTCCTCGCCGTGCCGCAGCGATTCATCAAACCGCACCCCCGCCTCGATCACCGCGCGCGACACCACCACCCCGCTCGCCCCAAACAGCGCGATCGGGCGGAACACGTCCCCCTTCCGCGCAATCGACTTCCCCGCCAGTTCCGCCGGCGCACTCTTCTCGCGCACAGTCCCATCGGGCATCCGCTCCGCCCGCGCCGACACCACGCC
>JBGSZV010000148.1:0-11298 GCA_041750235.1 Phycisphaerales bacterium | reverse complement strand
TTGAAACGACACGCTGGACGCCTTCTTCGGATCGTTTGCTCGCGCGGCGTGGGCACCCAGCAGTTCGCGACCAAATCCGTCAAACGACGAGACCACGTCTTCAAGCGCGTTCTGAACCAGATTCTCGGTGATCTCGGGAGTTGGCGCGGCTTGAGAGAACTCAATCACCTTCATCGCAAGGTCCAGGTTCTTCTCCAAGATCTGGCGGGAGTTGTGACATCCGCAATCTGGGCAGAACCCAAAGACCCCGAACACGCTGTACCGAAGAGTGCACTGGTCGCACACGACCTCGGTTTCGAGTGCCTTTTCCCGGTAGTGTCGAAGGGGGGCGCGTGGCCCTTCCTTCAGCGTCATGCTGATGCCAATACCGAACGCGCCGCGCGGCGGGTGATTGAACTCCAGCTTCTTCAATTGACGGGTCATAATGTCACCGATGGCCCGGAACGCGTATGACTTCGCGTATTCGATCTGCTCCTTTGTCCAGAACTGATGCGGCTTGCCCCGATGGCCGCAATACGGACATACACAGTCGAGATCATCGCCCGTCAGGCCCGTTCCAGGCTGGAGTTTGAAGTACCCCTCGCATTCAGCGTTGGGGCACTCACGCCCGACCATGCCGGTTTCATCCGTGGGGATCGGTACGTTGATCTGCTTCGGAAAGTCTCCGAATCGGCTCATGCGAGTACCTCCTCAACGGCCGCCGATGCGTGATGCAGGCGGAGTTCGCCTGATAAGAGAACGGGCAGTAGCGAATCGCGGAGCGCCGCAAGCGTGCCGATCTGCGTGGTGTTCTGATCCATCATGCCGTAGAGACGCTCCAGGTGCCGCCCTACCTCGGCCTGTCGCTTCGGTGAGGGCAGTGTGATCCGCATGCGACGCTGATCGGTCAGACTGACATAGTCCGCCATATCGGTCTGGCCCTTGGTCATGTCCACCTGCTCGCCGAACTCGTCGCCGTGCATCCATTGGTGCAGGACGAACGGGTTGAGGCGTGAAGGATCGGCCGCGCGCCAGAAGCAGAGCTGTGGCGCATATACGAATGTCGGTGTGTTCTTCGACACCAGCGCAAGGCGTCCAACTGTGCCCTTGGACGTGAACACCGAGTCGAGTGGCCGGGACAACTTGTCGCCCGCGGCCTGAATTCCATCAGCGCCCATGTACTCGCAGTCTGTGAACTGAAATCCGCCGTCGATGTTGCCCGCCCGCGCGAACGGGAGGCCCGTCGGTCGCAGTTCGCTGCGCTTGGCGCGGTACCCGTCACCAATGACGAGCACGCCCGAGTCGGTCAGCGATTGTGTCGTCACCGTCTCAAGCTCGCTCTCCATGCGTTCAAGCCAGTCGTTGAACAGAGCGCGAGCCATGTCCTCCAGCGTCCGGTTCATCCGCCGATTCAGTTCGATCTTGTCGTCCAACGCCCCCAACACCTGCGCAATCGCCCGCTGCTCGGGGAGAGGCGGGAGTCTGATGGGGAACTTCGGGAAGTCCAGCAACGGGATTCTGTCCACCGTGCTTCCGGAGATCGTGTAGTTGCGGATGCACTCTTGAAAGTCCGGCGCGAGAAACGTGTACAGCAAGAAGCGAGAATCAACTTTGCGGCGGTTCGGGCGAGCGAGCGCCATGCGACGGCCCAGACAGCACCGGAGGCCCGCCGGAATCAACGCTCCGCAGCCGAGTTTGGTTTCGTAGGAGAAGACCAAATCGCCTTCCGTCGGCTCCACGCGCCGAGTCCACCGCGGCCAGTCCGCCTCGGAGATGTGCTCAGTCGTCGAGAGGTCAATTCGCCCGTTCTCGATGTTCCAAATGCCAAGAAAGACCGCGCCACTGTCGATCTTCGCGGGCGTTGCGTGCGGCCCGTCGAAGATGCCGTCGCACACTTCGCCGATCGAGATGGTCGGCCAAGGCTCAAACGCCATGCCGCACCCCCGCAAAAGCGCCGTGGGCTTGGCGAAGTAGAATGTGCGCAGCGGGATCGATCATCGCTTTGCACCCCCGACAACTTTTGATGCCGAAGCGGTCACGCCGTTGTTCTTGGTCACGACGCTCACGCCGTCGAGACCCGCCGCGCGGGCCACTTCGGCCAGCGAAGTTCGGATCTGCCTCTCCAGTGCTGCGGACTGCTTGAACTGTTCATCAAGGGTCGCCGCCAGGTGCGGGAAGCGGTCCTCGAAAGGCTCGTCCGGATCATCGTTCTCGGCCGCGCCGACGTAGCGCCCCGGTGTAAGCGCGTAGTTGTGCTCACGGATCTCGTCGAGCGTCGCGGCCTTGCAGAAACCCGCGAGTTCCGCGGGCGTGCCCTTTCGCTTGAACTCACGATAGACGGATGCGATCTTCTCGACCTCTTCCGCAGACAACTGCTTCTGCTTCCGAGAGCCAGGAATGAGCGTGCCGAGTTTGCGGCCGTCGATGAAGAGGATCTCGTTCTTCCTCGCGCGGAAGCCAAGGCCCCCGCCCCGGTTCTTCGACAGGAACCAGAGGCAGCACGGGATCTGCGTGTTGGCGAAGAGTTGTCCCGTGAGCTGCACGATGCAGTCCACGTACCCGTGCTCGACCATCGCCTTACGGACTTCGAGGCGCGCGACTTCGCCATTGGAGAGTTCGCCGGTGGCCATAACGAATCCGGCGGTTCCTCCGGCGTGCTTCTTTCCATCCGGGTCACGAAGGTGATGCAGGAAGTGCATCATCCACATGGTGTTGGCGTTGCGCGGCGAGAGAGGCATGGGCTGGCCCTGGCCGTTCGCACCCGCACGCTTGGCGAAGTCCAGCCGTGGGTCCTTGCTCGTGATGCGGTGAGCGCCCCAGCCGTCCTCGCCCTTCGCGCCGTCGTTGAAGGGGGGATTGGCGATGACGTAGTCGGCCTTCGTGTCGGCGTGCAGATCGTTGAAGTACGAACTGCCGAGTTGGATGTTGCCGTCGATGCCGTGGATGAAGAGGTTCATCCGGCACAGCCGGTACGTGAAGTCCTTGCTTTCCTGGCCGATGAATGACAGGCGGCCCGAGTGCTTCGTGAACACGTCCGACTGCACGAACATGCCGCCAGCGCCACAGCAGGGGTCGTATACGACGCCGTCGGTGGGCTCGAGCATGGCGACGAGCGTGCGGACAATCGAGACGGGCGTGAAGTACTCGCCGCCGCGCTTGCCCTCGCTGTTGGCGAACTCGCCGATGAAGTACTCGTAGACGCGGCCGACCAGATCCTCGCCGCCGTGGTCCTGCTTGAAGATGTCCTTCGAAAACAGGTTGATCAGGCCGGTGACACCCTCGCGGTCGAGGTTCGAGCCGGCGTAGATGCGGGGCAGCAGGCCGCGGAGTTTGTCGGGATAGGTCTTCTCTAGGAGTTCGAGGGCGTCGTCGAGGATGCTCTTGATCGTGTCCGCCTGGGCGTGCTGGAGGATGTACGACCAGCGGGACTTCTCGGGGACGATGAAAGCACCCGCGGCGCGGTACTCGTCCGCGTCGGCCAGGATGCGAGTGCGGGCCTTCGTGTCCTTGGTGAAGTAGTCGCTCTTCGGGTCCGCGAGCAACCCCTCGAGTTCCTCGCGGCGGCGCTCATAGCGGAGCGAGAGGAACCGGAGAAAGATGATGGGCAAGACGTACCGCTTATAGTCGGCGGGCTCAATCGAGCCGCGCAGGTTGACGGCGGCCTGCCACAGCTCCTTCATGAGCTGTGCCGTCCCGTTCTGCGGGGCTTCGTCCTTGGGCTTTTTGGGGGTCCGCTTGGCCATCTTTTGCTCCGTCCATGTTCAGTGAACGCGGACAGTGTATCATAACCGGCGGGTCAGCGTCCACCTACTCGCCGATTCTGGGATTTGATCGCGCAGGGCTGTCGGATTCGGGTTGCGTTCGCCGCCCGGCCGACCAACCGGCGCGGCGGGAAGGCAAGCGAGCAGGCCCTAACTGATAGATGATTGGCGAGGACACCCAACGATGCCCACCTTGTTCTGGAATGCTGGAGAAAAGGAGGTCACCAAGGGCCTCGACATTCTCGGCTTCCGCAGGGTGGACCAGGATCTGGAGAAGGCGTGGGTATCCGGCATCACGACGATATCCGAGCGGGCGCGGTACATGGCGATGCTGCCCTGGCTCCTCGTTGAGTACTACAAGCTGTGTGGCCTCGAATCGGGCACGGCCCGCTCGCCGGTGTGGGAGGAGTTTCGCGAAATCTCGCGCCGGCTTGAGCTCGTGGTCATGGCTGCGACGCGCGTGACCGACAAGCGGCTTGGCCGCAAGACGACGGGGCTGCTCGGCGGTGAAATCTTCGAGGCCGAACTGGCCGTCCTTGCAGCAGGCGGCGCTGTCGAACTGCAGCTTGATCGCGGCGGCGCGACCTTTGGCACGTATGTCGTGCCATGCCGAACGGTCGGCCTGATCAGCCACGAGTCCATCGACGCAGAGTGGCAGGCCCCCAAGATCACACCGCGAGGTCGCCGTATGCACGAGTTCCGCACCCGCGCTCTCGGCGGCAGCTCCATCCTCGAGCGGGTGCTTCACGGCGGATCGCTCGATGCACCAACTGTCGAAGCGAGTGCGGATCACTTCTCTGCCGGCGCACTTGATCTGCCGGTGTCGGACGACGAATGCCGGTTCTTGGAGTCAGTGCTTCTCGAGGCGGAAGACGGGCAAGACGCGGAGGGCTACGCCCGCTTTCTCACGACCGTTCGTTTCGCCTTGACGTCTGTTCAAGCGGGCCACGCGGCTTCGCCAGCCGCGATCGCGGCCCGCTATTCGCAGGTGACGGAACCCGGGGCACAACTGAGCGAGTCCGCTCTTGCCTGGGCGGCGTACGAGATGCATCGCAGAGTTCATTTCTCCCTAGAACTGCTGCTGGGATCGCTCACGTCGGCAATCGGAGAAGTTGATGGGGCGACCGTCAACGATGTGGTTGCATCCTGGACCGAGGACGAGGGGCTTGCTCCTGCGCTTGCCGATGCCTTCACCCCTGGGTTCCAGCTCAACTGGACGGGCAGCTTTGCGGCCTTCAGCGGAGCGATTCGGGACGACGCCTTCCTCAACCGTCCGCTCGAGCGCCGCGTGCCCAATCGACTCGCACCACGTGACAGGGCGGTTTATGCGATCACCCTGCTCACCGCAACGTGGCAGCGGACCAGGGAGCTGTGCGCATCCGGCCGTTTCCCGCGATCCGTTTCAGGCTCCGAGCGCGTCTATCCGATCCTGGATGCGGCCACAGATCAATCGCTCGCTGATGTGTTGGTCACCATCATCGACCGTGGTGTTGTGGAATCGCATCTCAACACGACGCTCCGGAAGATGGGCAACGGCCTCAAGTGCTCGCTGCGGTTCTTCCCGGATGGCCGGGTTCTGCGCCCGACGGGGATGAAGGTTGCCGCGGGATTCAGCAATGATCGCCTTGGCAACGTGATGGGGATCATGGCCGACCTCGGGATGATCGACCACGAATCGGAGGAGCTCTCTACACGCGGCCGTGCGTTGTTGGACCGCCTTGGAGGGCCCGACAATGCGTGACGACCTGATCAAGTTCCTCGCCGGCCAAAAGAACCTCTCGCACGTGTTCGTTGCGACGTTCAACATCGACTTCATCTTCATCGAGAACGTGCTGCTGCGTGCACTGCGGAAGTGCGGGCACCCTTCCTTGACGGTGTTCGCCGATGCCGACGAGGTAGCGACGACGTTCGCGTCGCAGGGCCGTTGGGTCAGCCGGATCGGGCGGCGCTACCGCGTCGTTCCGATCAGAATGGAACCCGGGTTTCGGTTTCACCCCAAGGCCGTCATGCTCGCCGGGACCGACAACGCAGCCCTGTTCATCGGGAGCGGCAACCTGACGTTTGGCGGGATGCGGCAGAACGAAGAGCTGTGGCTTCGATTCGAAAGCGCCCAGGACGGGACGGGCCCGCTCGCGGCGTTCAAGGAACTCGCAGACGCTTGTCTGGACCGCGCTCCATTCCCTGGCCCGGTGCGTGCCGAACTGGCGGACGCCTTCGATCCCGAAGTGCATGCCTGGTCTAAGACGATCGCGTCCCCTTCAGGCATGCTGTGGCGTGTCGGTCGTGGGCCCGCGCTGCTTGACCAGCTCGCGTCGCAGGTAGGCGACTTAGATGTTCGACGCATCGTCGTAGCGTCGCCGTACTTTGACGAAGGCGGCGAGGCGCTTGCCGCCATCGCGGCAAGATGGCCACGCGCAGCGATAGAGGTGCTCGTGCAATCCGGCCAGTCGCAGTTGCTTGGTCCCGCCTGGTCACGGATCAGAGAACCGAAGTCGCTCGTGTCCGTGGAAACGTCGAGGGGAGAGAACGCGAAAGCGTTCATTCATGCGAAGTTCTACGCCTTTCTCGGGGAGTCGGATGCCGTGTTGTTCGCGGGTAGCGCGAACTGCTCCCGCGCGGCGCTGGCGATTCCTGGCTCCGGTGGCAACGCCGAGAACCTTGCAGTCGTGCGGCTGAAAGCAAGTGAAGTGGAAGAGATGGTGAATTCCGGCGTCACGGTCGTGGATGCACCAGCGGTTCTCCAGGTGTCGCTGCCGACCGTTCCTGCAACCGAGCCTGCATTGGCTATCCACATCCTGGGCGCTCATCACGAGCACGGCGAACTTGTCGTGGTGTTCGTCGCGCCGTCGCTGTCTCAGGCAATCGAGCTTGTCGCCGATGGTCGCACCCTGTCGGGCACGGATGTGACCGTCGCTGGCGGCGTGCTCCGGTCCCGTGGCCTTGGTGTCATCAGCCGTGTTCAGGTAACTGCGACGGTGGGTGGGACACGCTTGGCCTCAGCGGAGCATTGGGTCGATCACGAGTTCTTGTTGAGCGCCAGCAGCCGTCAGCGGCAAATGTCTCAAGCCATCGGCGACCATGTTGCGCCGGGGCAATGGAGCTTCCAGGGTTGGACTGAGGTGCTGCGGTTGCTCGGGGACCACCTCATTCACACCCCGGAAGGGGCCGCACGCCAGGCGCAGCGAGAGAAAGCAGACGAGGAGAAGCCGAGCACCGTAGCGGCAACAGATTTCTTCACCACGGAGTATCGGCTCTCGGGTCAACGGCACGACGGCGGTCGGCTCGACGAGGCAGCAAGAGTTCTCGGTTTGCGTGGGCTGCTCCTGGATTACTTCGGCATCTCGAACGACGACCACGCAGAGGACAAGCCCGTCGATGAGGAGGACGGTGACGACGACGCTGTAGATAAGCCAGCGGCGGTCGAAAAGAAGGAGCGGCAGAGCACCCGCCCCAAAGTCAAGAAAAACCTCTCTGATGCTGAGCGGCGACGCGGTCAACGCATCGCCAGGCAGATCGTCGACGCATGCACATCAAAGGTGTTTGTCGAGACTCGCCCTGCCGCAATGCTGTCATCCGACCTCGCCATCGTCGCCGTGCTGCTTGTGTCCGGACACGCGGAAGGGTGGCTGGCGAGCGAGGACTTCCTGGACCTGACCTACCGCGTGTGGTCGTTCCTGTTCTTCGACGACGGCGCTGACGACAAAGGTGCAACACGTAGCGCCGGCGGGCTTGAGCGCCGGCACGACAAGTCCGAAACGCCCCTGCAGTTCGAGGATGCAATCCGTTCGGTGCGGCTCGCCGCCGCGCTGGCCACATGGTGCTTCTGCTGTCCCAAGGGCATCGCGCATGCGGAGACGACGAGGTTTGAGGTCGCCACGCGCCTGGCCGTCGCCCGTCTTCCGTGGCTCTGGCATCTTGAGGCCCGCGACAAGGTCGAGCGTGAGTTGTTTGAGATTGCTCGCCGCACGGGATGGCTCGGGCCCGATGTGGCCGATCGATGGAGCGAAGTGGTCTCGAATTGGAATCACCTCTTCGCAGAGGGGCGAGCACTCGCGGTGTTCGAGCAAACACTCCTGCAGATGGAGATGCCCAAGCTCCGCGAGCTCGTCAAGGACGATGGGATCGCCGCGGGAACTCTGCTGTGGCAGGGGCCACGGCTCGGCTTTTGCACTCTTGCCCAGCCCGCCAAACGCCGCACTCGATCTGATCAATCAGTACCTGTCCTGACCCTTCGCTCCCAGAATCGCGACGCGAAACTATCGCCGCCGTATCTGCTTCCGTTCCGCACCCTGTTGAGACTGGCGGCCGAGAGCTCGCCGGAGCGGTTCACACAGAACCACGCCGACGCGCTGGCAGGGTTTGCGACACGAGTCGAATCGCTCTGGGCTTCATCGCGTTGACCGACCGTTGAACGCATCCTGGCCAATCAGCTTACTCCAGAGCACTCGCTGTGAATCCCAGCGATCAGTCGCGACGAGGCTCCGCAAATGGCGTTCGGTGAGTTGGTCCCGTCCCACCGGCGCAGGTGGGAAGAACAGGAGTCGCTCCTGGATGTCTGGGGCCAGATGCAGCAGGTTCATGATCTGGGTCATCCGGGGCTGCGTGACGTTGCAGATCTCGGCGAGTTCGGACTGGTCAGCCACGACGCCCTTGCGAAGCATTCCGTCGAAGTGAATCGCCAAGGCCATCAGACGGGCCACGCGGGGCACGCGGCTGGGCAAGACCTTGGGGGCAGCATCAGGCGCGGAAACGGCCTTGGTGCACTTGCCGCGCCGAACAAAGTGAATGGGGCGTACGACGGTCGTCATGCAACCTCCTGGAGTTTTCCGCGGCAGAGCGCCGCGATGCCGGTGGGGCGGAACGTCACCGCCACCGTGGCGGCGTCGGCGTCGTATTCGACCGTGGTGAAGATCAACTTCAACACGCGGGCTTGCTCGCGTGGGGAGAGGTTGGCCCAGACGCCATCAAACTCTTTCAGGGCCTTTCGAGCCTCATCCCTTGAAATCGCGGTGGCGTCCATCTCGGCAAGCCGGGCTTCAACTTCCCTCAACCGCTGGCGGGAGTTGGTGATTCGGCCATGGGCATTCGCCAATTTGGCGGTAACGTCGGTCGCCGGGCTGGCGTCAGCGACGAGCGATTGGAGATCCCTCTCGAGCCGCTTCAGCGACGCTTTGAGCTCATCTCGTTCACGCTGAAGCGACGCAGACTCTTGGTCTAGGCAGGTCCTTGTTTCGGCCAAGACACGATCGAGCAGGTCGCGGTCCTCGCCGAGTGAACGGATCTCATTCACAACGATGCGCTCGATCTCGGCTCCCGGAAGTGTTCTAGCGGGACAGGTGTCGCTGCCGCTCTTGATGGCTTTCACGCAGCGGTAATACCTGTAGAACCGTCCGTCCTTGCCATAGAAGGAATGCGTCATCGCGGAGTCGCACGCCTTGCAGCGCAGCAGGCCCCGAAGGAGCGCGCCATACTTGTTCCGCACCTCCTTGCCACCGGTGCGGCCGTTCTCTCGCATCTGGCTCTGGACCCGTTCGAATACGGCCGGTTCCACAATCGCCTCGTGCTCACCGTCGTAGACCTGGTCCTTGTGAACGATTTTCCCGATGAGGATCGGATTGGTGAGAAACGCGTACAGCGTCGCCCGGTCGAACGGGCGTCCGCCCTTTGCCGCTCCCTTTCTCGTGATGCGACGCTTGTTGGGCCATCCGCGCCGGGTCAGCTCTGTCACCACCGGCTGCAATGAACCCTTGTCCAGATACATCTGGAAGATTTCGCGGACACGCGCAGCCTCCTTGGCGTTGATCACCAGCCGCGGACTCCCACCGGACCGGTCGACGTCGTAGCCCAGCACGGGAACGCCGCCCGCCCACTTGCCGCGACGCTTCTGGGCCGCGACCTTGTCGCGGATGCGCTCGCCGATGATCTCGCGCTCGAACTGGGCGAACGAGAGGAGGATGTTGAGCGTCAGCCTGCCCATCGAGCTTGTGGTATTGAATTGCTGCGTCACCGAGACGAAGGACACGCCCTTGCGGTCGAACGCTTCCATGATGCGGGCAAAGTCGAGGAGCGACCGGCTCAGTCGGTCCACTTTGTAGACGACCACGCAGTCGACCTTCCCGGCCTCAATGTCGCGGAGGAGTTGCTCAAGGGACGGCCGCTCCATGCTGCCGCCGGAGAAGCCGCCGTCGTCGTAGCGATCAGGAAGGCAAATCCAGCCTTCGTTCTTTTGGCTTGCGACGTATGCCTCGCCCGCGTCGCGTTGGGCATCAAGGGAGTTGTACTCCTGATCGAGCCCTTCCTCGCTGCTCTTTCTGGTGTAAATCGCGCATCTAATGCGTCGCTTCTCGCCCGCCACGGTTCCGTTCACACCACCATGTGGGTTGGTTGGGGATCGTTGTTTCATGACTTCCCCTGTAACCCGAAGAACCTGAACCCGTTGACGTGCGTCCCCGTCACCTTCTTGGCGATGGCCGACAACGAGCGGTAACGCTCGCCGTCGTAGTCAAACCCCTGACCGTCGGGCAGGACGACGACCCGAATGGCCCGGCCCTTGTACTCCTTCACCACGGCAAAGCCAGCGGGTGGGATCCGGGCAGCCCGACTGCGAGCGCATCGCGGCGAACCAGCTGCATCGCCTCGCCATCGAGAAGTGGCGGACGGTGCTCGGGGCGCTCGACGCCCTCCGCGGCGATCGTGGCATGACCGTCGTCGTCATTGCCCACGCCAAAATCGAGAAGTTCGAGAATCCCGAGACGGTGCCGTACGACCGCTACTCGCCCCGTCTGCACAAGCTTGCCTCCGCGCTCGTGCAGGAGTGGGCCGACGAGGTGCTCTTCGCCACCTACAAGGTGCTGACCGTCAAGGTGGACGAGGCCTTCAACAAGGCCAAGCACAACGGCGTCGGCACCGGCGAGCGGATCATCCGCACCGTCGAGCGCCCGGCGCACGTCGCCAAGAACCGCCTGAACCTGCCCGAGGAACTGCCCCTCGACTACCGCGTCTTCGCGGAGCACGTCGCCGCCTCGCGCGGCGAGTCCGCCCCCACTGCACCCATCACCCAGAACACCGACGCCGCGCCCAGCGAGGGCGCGGCCGCAACCAACTGAAAGGACTCTGACCAATGGCGAACCTGAACAACTTCGACGCGAACAACGTGGACCCATCCGTCGCCCTCGACCCGATCCCCGCGGGTAAGTACATCGCCGTCATTACCGAGACGGAGATGAAGCCGACGAAGGCCGGCGGCGGGAAGTACCTCCAGGCCACGTTCCAGATCATCGACGGTGAGTACAAGGGCCGCCTCGTGTGGGCGCGGCTCAACCTGGAGAACAAGAGCGAGATGACGGTGAAGATCGCGCGCGGCGAACTCTCCGCGATCTGCCGCGCCGTTGGGGTCATGGCCCCGAAGGACTCGATCGAGCTCCACAACATTCCGCTGGAGATCAACGTCGGGCTGAAGAAGCGCGACGACAACGGCGAGTTCACGAACGTGATCAAGGGCTACGCCAAGAAAGGCGGGAACGGGGGCGGCGGCGCGGCCGGCGCTCGTGTGCCCGCG
>JBGSZV010000147.1:0-6535 GCA_041750235.1 Phycisphaerales bacterium | reverse complement strand
CGGGCATCGATGACGGCGGTTCGCTCGATTCGCCGACTGAAAGTTCCCAAGCTGGCGATCTCCTGGCCGAACCTGGGCTTGAAGCGCCGGACGCGGGTGCGGATGCCGATCAGCCGTGCGGAACTGGTGCGTCGTCGCCGGATCACGCTGCTGGTCGGGGGAACCACGCTGGCGGTGGTCGTGCTGGTGGGGTTGATCGTCATGGCCGCGCGGATCCGCGAAGAAGTCGATGCCTCACAGCGGGCGCCGCTGCAGGGGGCGGGCGCCGCGGGGACCTCGCGTACCCGGGCGGACCTGTCGGAACTCGAGGGCAAGCTGGCGCGCACCGAGAACGCGAGCGTGGAGTACCGCGACGCGGCGGGTGTGTCAGTGGGCGATGATGCGGGCGTGTACCAGGTGATGGGCGACTGGCTGGCGATGCAGCACACGCGGCTGACGGAGTACCACGAGGCGCTGCGGAACTTCATGGTCGCGGGATCCATCGACGCGGGCACGTTGACGTCAAAGGATGAGATCACGTTCCGGATCTCGCAGGCGGAGAAGCTGCGCCAGGCGAGCAACATGCTCACCGAGGTCTTCACGCACGGCGTCGAGAGCCTGCCGGACCGCATGGAGGCGTGGGGGGTATCGGAGAACCGTGCCGAGGAGGAAGTCGCGAAACTGCGCGATCGCAATGACTGGCCGGTGGCGCTGGAACTGCGCCGCATGGACGAAGAGGCGATGGGCCTGTTCGTGCGCTACCTCACGTTGCTGCGCCAGACCTTCGGCGAGTGGACGTATGCCGAGGCGAGCGGGGATGTGATCTTCACCGACAACGTCCCGCCGGGAACGGTGGAGGAGTTCAACAACTTCGCGGGGAATATCAGGCGGATTGCGCGGGATCAGGCGGAGTTGCGGGGGAAGCTCGGGAGCTAGAAAGCGCAGAGCCAAGAGTCCAACGTTTTTCCAAAAACACAGGAACCAAGGCTCGCGCCCTGGTCCCTGATTCTTGGTGTTTCAGGTCGATCTTCGCGATCAAAGATCCTGATAGTGATTGACGAGGGTGTTCACATGGCCCAGACGCTGCACGAAGCGGGCGTCGATCAGGTTCAGGGCATTGATGTAACGCCCCTGGAACCACTGGAGATCGCCGGCGGTGCCGTTCGCGGCGGTGATCGAGATTCGCCCGGCTTTGTAGAGGTCTTCAAGATCCTTGTTCGCCTTCTTGACGATCTTCTTCATCGCCTTTTCGTACTTCTTGGCGATGCGGTCGAACTTGTCGTCGCCGGCGCCGTTGGCGAATGCGGCTTCCATCTCGCGGCTCGCGTCAAAGAACGCGTAATCCAGATCAGCCAGCGCCTCCACCATGCGGTCGTCCATCGGCGCCCATGCATTGATCGCGGCCCGCTGACCCATGGTCTCGCCTGAGACGGGCGGAGGATTCTGAATCACGCCCGACACGGGGCGGCTGGGACGGCCACCGGCGGCGAGGCTCTCAGTGGCGCTCACGAGGCTGCTTGCGATCACGGCGCCAATCACGAAGGTCTTCAGGCTGAACATGGGACTCTTTCCTTTCATTGAGCCGACCCGTCGGGCCGTCTCACTCTCACCGACGGTCGCATTTCTGCGTTCCGGTCGTTCCCGCGGCTCACCACACTGGCTGGCCTTCCCGGGTCTTGACACACCAACAGTCCAATACCTTGGCGGGGCATCCAAAAGGAATCGGAAAGTTTTGGGACCATCGGCTCTAAGTCATGGACAACACACGACTTGCGCCGGTCGATTTCTTCGACGTCGCTGGCGATCTGCGGTGGGCAGTGGGCATTTGGCACGAGGCATCAGGCACTAGGCACTAGGCAATAGAAAAGTCAGGCCGCGCGTTGTTGGCGGAGTGATTCGGCGAGTCGCTGCGCGCGGGCGCGGATGGCGGATTTCACTTCGGGTGTGACGCCGAGGTTGAAGCGCGCGAGATAGCGGGCGAGGCGGAGGCGGCGTTTGTCGGTGCTTGGGTCGAGGGTGTCGGGGAGGTGCTGGAGGAGTTCGGCGAACTGGTCGTCGGTGAGGTGGGCGGTGAGATCCGCTTCGCGGAGTTCGGACTGGGGCGCTGCGAACTCTTCCTTCGTTTGCGCCGATGTGCTGCCGCTCGCTGCAGACTGACTTTCGCGAGCGTCGTCGCGGGCAGCCCGGTCCATCGGTTTCAATCGCAGGATGGCCATGGCGGCGAGGCGGATGGTGGTGAGGACCTTCTGCGGGCGTGGGTCGTCCTTGTCGATGTGCATGAGGCTGACGAGTTTCGCGAGCGCTTCGGCTTGCACGGTCATGAGTGTTTGGGTGTCCATGACCGGAGGCTAAATGCGGGTGGGCCAGTAGGCAGTGGCCAAGTGGCCAGATGGGGTGAAATACAGGGGGAAAGTGGGCGCATGTCCATGGTTTGTGCGCCGTTTTGTGGTCATACGCTTTGTCGTGTTCGGAGTTCACGCTTCTTGGCCCCAACGGGGCCATGGAATGTAGCCACGGGTGGAGCGACGCGGAACCCGTGGAAGCGTGATCTTCTTATTCTCTCTTTGCCCCTGCGGGGCAAAGGAGACTCCATGCCCGGCACCTACTCGCAGATTCTCCTGCACATCGTTTTCTCAACCAAGCACCGCGAGCCGTGGATCACCTCCGACATCGCGGAGCGACTGTATCCGTACGTCGGCGGCATCGTGCGGGCTCAGAAGGGCATGCTCTACGACATCGGTGGCATCGAGGACCACGTGCACCTGTACCTTCGGTGGAGGCCCGATGAATCGGTGTCGAACCTCATGCGCACGGTGAAGGCTCGCTCGGCGAAGTGGGTGCATGACACATTCCCGACGCTCGGCGAGTTTGCTTGGCAGGAGGGGTACTCTGTTTTCTCCGTCAGCAAGTCGCAGGAGAGTGCGGTCAAGGCGTACATCGCGGGGCAGCGTGAGCATCACGCGAAGGAAGATTTCAAGTCGGAACTTCTGCGAATGCTCCAGCTGCATGAGGTTGAGTTTGATGAGCGGTATGTGTTCGATTGAGACGACGCGTCATCGAGGGATTCTTCTGCCCCTCCGGGGCAGGGTTAAGAAATCAGATCCGGGTCCACGGGTTGCGCTCGAAGACTCGCTTCACCCGTCCCGGCGCGCCGGGACATTCCGCGGCCCCGTTGGGGCCGAAGAAGCGTGTGCGTCAGCGTCCCGCCCCGAAGAACGTCCGCAGTGAGTCGTGGATGTCGTCACGGCCGTTGACCTTGCTGGTCACGAGCGTGCTGCCGCCCTGCTCGGGGTGTTTGCTGCCTTTGGCGCCGTCGGAGCCGGGGAAGGCTTCGTGGAGGACGTTGATGAAGTTGCCGCTGCCGTAGGAGCTGGAGACCTGGCAGTAGCCGAACATGTTGGAGATGGGGAGGAGGTAGTCCTTCAGCAGATTCACGCAGAGGCGGTTGTCGGCCTCGCTGGAGTTGTCGCCGTCGGAGAAGTGGAAGAGGTAGACGTTCCACTCCAAGGGGTTGTAGTGGCGGTCGATGAGTTCCTTGGCGCACTGGAGCGCGGAGCTGATGCGGGTGCCGCCGTCTTCGCGGACGGAGAAGAAGGTGGCCTTGTCCACTTCCTTGGCCTGCACATCGTGAACGATGTAGCGGCTCTCGATGCCCTCGTAGTTCCGGCGGAGCCAGGTATCGATCCAGAAGGCTTCGAGGCGCACGAGTTCCTTCTGCTGGTCGCCCATGGAGCCCGAGACGTCCATCATGTAGACGATGAGGGCGTTGTTCTGCGGCTTCTTGACCTCACTCCAGGAGCGGTAACGCATGTCGCGCTTGATGGGGATGATGATGGGGTCTTCGGGGTCGTAGCCGCCGACGAGGATCTGGCGCTTGAGCGCTTCGCGGTAGGTGCGCTTGAAATGGCGCAGCGCGGCGGGGCCTTGCTGGCGGATGCCGGTGTACTTGTCGCGGATGGCGGTGAGCTTGCTCTGGCCCTTGGGCTTGATGCGCGGGAGCTTCAGCTCTTCGGCGAGGATGTCGGCGAGTTCTTCGAGGGTGACATCGACTTCAAGGACGTGCTGCCCGGGGTTCTCGCCGCCCTGACTTCCGCCGCCTGAGCCCTCCTCGCCCTCGCCCATGCCGACGCCGCCGGAGTTGTCGCCGTAGCGGAAGGTGGGGAGGTCGATGTCGTGGACGGGGACGCTGACAACGCCGCGGCCCTCCTTGCCGATGAAGTCACGGCGTTGGAGGAACTTGCGCAGGTCCTTGCGGATGCGTCCCTTGACGATCTGGCGGAAGCGCTGGTGGTCCTGTTCGATCTTCGCGACCATGCGGCTGACGTCCTTCCAGGCGGGGAATTCATAGGATGACATCGGGCGAAAGCGGTCGGGAATCCGGGAGTACCGGGTTCAGGCGGCTTTGGAGGTCCATCGATGGCCCAGACCCACGGCAAGGATGCGTCCGCAAACCCGGCATGGAAGCTCAGCGGGCTGGGGATGGAGTTCGCGGCCGGGATCATCGGGATGGCGGGGCTTGGGTGGGCCATCGACAAGTGGGCCCTCAAGAGCGGGGGGCATACGGCCCTTTTGATCTGTGCCGGGATCGGGATCGTGGGGGGCGGGTACAACTTCATCCGCCGGGCGCTGGCCCTCAATAAGGAAGCGGCCGCGGCGTACAAGGCGGCCCATCCGCACGGCCGGGCGAAGCGGGCGGGGGCGGCTCAGGAATCGATGTTCAACCGGACCGAGGGCGAGATCCTCGAGGAAGACGATGACGACACCCTCACCAAGCTCTGGACCGACCTCGACAACGACGGCGAGCCCGATCGACCCGCTCCCGATTCGACCCGGTAAGAACCCGAACGAGATTGTGGAGATGCCCTACAAGGCGATTTTCAGCGCAACCATTGCGCTGCCGTTGCTGGCGGGGCTGGTGTCGTGGGTGTTTTTTGGAGCGGCGCGTCAGGCGGGGCAGTCGGCGATCGGGCCGGGGGTGCTGGCGGTGATGCTGGGGATGGCGTTGGGGCCGGTGCTGGTGATGGTGTGGAAGCCGCGGCGTCTGAAAGAGTGGCCCATGCTGCTGTTGGGGGCGCAAGGGCTGAGCCTGTTTGGCGTGCTGGGTTTAGTGGTTGCGTTATACTCCGCGACCCAGCCGGACAAGGCGACCTTCGCCCTCGTCGTGGGGGTCTCGTTCATCGGCGTCCTGGTCGTCCAGACCCGGCTCTATGCAGCAGGGCTCCGGGGCACCACCACCGACTCGAGCGAGGGCACCGGATCAGACGAACTCCGCCCGTGATGCTTCATCGCAGGCCATCGGACTCATCAAGCAATGCTCGGACTGCCTTTCATCCTCGCCGCCGAAGACAGCCCACTTGGTCACGTCCTTGACAAGACGTTGCTCGGCCCGCTGCCGGGCCTGGAGTGGGCCGGCCCGCTGCTGACAATGAACACCCTGATGATGATCGTCGCCGCGGCGATCGCGGTGCTGGTCGTGGCCTCGGTCGCGAACTCGATCGGGACGGGTCCGGAGAGCCAGGGGAACGAGCGGTACCTGACCAAGGGTCGGATGGCGCAGTTCTTCGAGGTGATCATCCTCTATCTGCGTGACAAGGTGATCTACCCGCAGCTCGGCGAGGACATGGGCCGCAAGTTTGCCCCGCTGCTGCTCTCGCTGTTCTTCTTCATCCTGTTCAATAACCTGCTCGGCCTCGTGCCCCTTCTGGATATCCAGCACCTCATCGGCGGCGTGACCAAGGGCGACTGGCACTGGGCAGTCATCGGCGGGACGGCCACGGGTCGCCTCTCGGTGACCGCGGCGCTGGCGGTGACGGTGTTCATCATCTGGCAGATCAACGGCATCCGGTCGTCGGGCATCGGCGGCTGGGCCAAGCACTTCCTGGGCGGCGGTCCGGCGTATCTCGCACCGATCATGCTGCCGGTCGAGCTGATGGGCATGTTCGTCAAGCCCGTCGCGCTCGCTCTGCGTTTGTTCGCCAACATGACCGCCGGCCACGTGCTCTTGGCGGTGCTGCTGGGCTTCACGGCCGCGGCGCCCAAGGCGCTGGGGCTTCTTGGGGCCCCGATCAGCGTGGTGGCGATCCTGGCGGCGGTCGGGATCATGTTCCTTGAGCTGTTTGTCGCCTTCCTTCAGGCGTTCATTTTCATGTTCCTGACGA
Source organism: Phycisphaerales bacterium (assembly GCA_041750235.1). Lineage (GTDB taxonomy): Bacteria > Planctomycetota > Phycisphaerae > Phycisphaerales > UBA1924 > JBGSZV01. The sequence goes on along the minus strand of JBGSZV010000147.1, from coordinate 398 downwards.
CCCTGTTCATCGCGCAGCTCGCGCATCATCACCATGATGAGCACGCGCATGCCGAGGAGCACGACGAGCATCACCCGGCTGTTCATGACCACGCGGCACCCGTGACCGCGTGATTTCTTGGAGATAGTTGCGAGCGGCCCGGCGTGGGCCGTGCCGCCCGATTGATTCGTGAAACACACTTGAGCGCCGAACGTCGGCGCCGCAGATTTGGGAGCTTGATTCAGATGAAGAAGACGACGCTGATCGGTATGGGCCTCGCTGCTGGCGCGGCGCTGTTTGTTGCTGCCAATCCCGCGCTGGCCGCGGAAGCGGGCGAGATGAGCGACAAGGCCATGGAGCAGGCGACCGCGATTGCCAAGAGTGGCAACGTCGGGCGTTACATCGGCGCCGGTCTGGCC